>NZ_JADPKE010000095.1:0-6188 GCF_023073795.1 Bradyrhizobium sp. 159
ATCCTCGCAGCCACCGCCCAAAACCTTCGAAAGATGGCCAAGCTGATCCCGATGCCCACCCCGACGCTCGCATAGGGTCAGTAAGAGCAGTTCCGGCCAAGTCGCGACGGAGCTATTACAACGAAATACTGCCGGCCTTTTTCAACGGAATCGGCCCGGAAGCGGAAGTCGGAATGTCTACTTGGTCAAGGAGTTCGGCAAGGGCAAGAAGGCTTCGTATCTCACGCCGGACTACACCTACGGTCACACCGTCACCAAGTCGATGCAGGACTTCCTTGCGACCGCCGGCTGGACCACCGTGACCAACCAGGTGGCGCCGCTCGGTGCGCCTGACTACTCCTCATATCTTCTGAACGTCGCGAATTCCGGCGCCGACGTGCTGATCAACGTCAACTGGGGCCACGACGCGGTGCTGTCGACCCAGCAGGCCAAGCAGTTCGGTGGGCGACGTCCACGCCGGGGTCGTTTCAGGCGTCAACAACGCGGTCGCCCGGGTGGCAGGTCTCTTTGCAGTCGCGGCGCTTGGCGCCGTTTTGTTCGCCAGCTTTTCGTATCATCTAGCCGGTGCGCCGCGGGCACAAGCCAACGGAGCGCTGAATGCAATACTGGCCGGACAAGCCGGCATCACCGAAGCCGCAACGGCAGCGTTCGAACGCGCACTACGCACAGTGTTGCAAGTGGCGGCGCTCTGCGCCTTGCTAGGCGGCATTCTTCTTCGGGTTGTGGATCCGACCGATTGGACCGCAAGCGGCGCGTTGAAAGCGGACATCAAGGGAGATCCGAGTCGGGCGGCGCCCACCATTGAGGGCCAATGGTCGACAGAAATTCGCGTTTGACGAGCAGCCCCGCCGGCACAGCGTAATGGCTCTTCGTCGCGCTTAAGGTGCTCTGCTTGATCAAGGAGAAGGCTCGCCGAACTTCATCTCTTCCTGTCCAGAGGGCGGGGCCGAAGGGGGTGACCAATCGGACATTCGAGCGCGGCACGATCCCAGCGTCCGACATCGGCTGCCGCCCGATAGGTGCTTTCCAGAAACGACATGAGCGTCGCCTCGGGATCGCTCGACTTCGTCACAATGTCGTAGGCCAGGAGATATTCTCCGAGCTTCGGATCGAAATATGCGGCCGTCGGCAAAATCTGTTCATCGGCAAAGCCGTTCGGAGTGGGATAGGCATAGGAGTAGAAAGCCGCAAAGTCTGTGCCGCCTCCGCCCGGCCAGAAGCCGGCGGATGAGACTTCATCACTGTAGGCCTCGCGCGTCACTTCGTCCGGTAAACCCGGTACCCCCCCGGGGTGAAGCGGAGCAGGACGTCCGGAGAAGCGCGTCACCGCGAGATCGAAGCTGCCCCAAAAGAGATGGACCGGACTGACCTTTCCGGTGAAGCCCGTCCGAAACCGATGAAACACACGGTCGATCGCAATCAGGGCCCTGAAGAACCGCGTCGCCGCGTCTGCATCATAGGGTCGGATCTGGCGGTCGTCCCGGAAGGGGATCGGATTGGGGACTTCATTGGGCCGGTCGTCGAATTCCGGTGTACCGCCGAGACGTCCCACCAACTCACAGAACCGGGCGTTAAAGTCGGCGACGGACATCGGCCCGAGCGCCATTTCAACCCGGTGCCCGTCAGAGGCCTCTCCGATCACGATATGACGGGAGAGATCGAAGGTGATCTCGATACCAGAGGCGTCTGGAACCAGCGAAGTCGTGAGCCCGCGAGCATTCACGTAGAAAGTCGCGTGCCATGAATGGTTCACCCACGGCGTCCCTCGCGAGCCGATACTTGCCGACAACTTGGCAATACAAATGAAGCGCGGAACAGGTTTCGCACCATGCCTCGAAGGGGATTTCCGGCCAGATCGCGCTCATAACGTTTCCTCCTTTGTGTTTGGTCGCACGGACGAGGCGCTGGTATCGTTGTTTCACATATGAGCCTTGAAGGTGACAGGCATTGCGTTTGCAGCGAAAAACAAAGCAGCAAGTCGGAGAGACTCCTGGGATCAGTGTCGCCAAGTTCGTTGAGATCCGGGCGTTTTCCAAAGGCTATTTTGGGCCGGGCCGCCGCGCGAAATGGCCGGTTTGGGTCAATCGCGCCGGTTTGCCCCTCAGCCTGAGACTTCGGGTCTACCCCCAACTGCGGACATGTCTCCGCCTGCGCAAACTGTCGCGAAGGGGCCCGAGCGGACCAAGGTCGGCCCGAGCTACTTCGGATTGCGCGGGAACGGGATGAACCCGTCCCGGTTCGGCATTCTCACCTTGGGCAGCGACTGCGCGTCGATCACATCGTTCGACCCGACGACCCCGTTGAGATTGAGGATATAGGCCGATACCGCGTAGAGTTCATCCGCCGTGAGCGATTTCGACTCTTGGAATGGCATGGCGCGGCGGATGTAGTCGAACAGCGTCGTTGCATAGGGCCAGAAACTTCCCACCGTCTTTATCGGTGTTTTGCCCGGCGCCAGTGTGCCCATGCCGCCGGCGAGCGCTCCAGCGAGCGCGACACTGGGGCTGATTCCCTTCTCGCCGTGACAGGCCTGACATTTCGCTACATAGATGGCTTCGCCCTCGATTGCGGTGCCACGACCAAGCGGCAGACCTGCGCCATCCGGTCCGATGCTGATGTCCCACGCTGCGATGTCGGCGAGCGCGATCGGTTGCCCGAACTGCGGGGCCTGGGCCACGGCCGCCGGTGCAATGGTCAGCATAGATACGCAGACTGCAACGGCTTTAAGCGTAAACATTGCTGGCCTCCCCCATCTCGTCGATGCGCCAGCTTGCGATGGCGTTGTAGTGGTAGACCCCACGCAAGCCGCGCTCGTCGGCAAACTGCGCGCGCGTTGGCTGCACCATGCCCGTGTCGTCGGTGGCGCGACTCTGCAGCACGGCGGGACCGCCATTCCATTGCCATGCTGCGCGGAAGCGCACGGGCGCCTTTGGTAGGATCGGGCCCTGCAAAGCTGCCGGCGCCCAGCTTCGTCCGCCGTCAGCCGACACGTCGACCTGCCGGATGCTGCCGTTGCCCGACCAGGCCAGCCCGGAAATCTCGTAGAACCCCGGTCCCCTCAACGCGAGTCCCGGCGACGGACGCGTGATGACGGATTTTACTTCGATCGGGAACACGAACTGCCAGGCCTTTTCATCCTTGAGCAGGATCGTGTATTTCGATGTTTCGTCTTTGGTCATGGCGGGGCCGGCAGTCAGCTTGAGCCGGCGCAGCCACTTCACGTTCATGTTGCCCTCGAAACCAGGCAGCAGCAACCGCACCGGATAGCCGTTCGAAGGCCGCACTCGCTCGCCGTTCTGATAGAGACAGAGCAGCGCATCATCCACCGCTTTGGTGAGCGGGATGCTGCGGCTCATAGCGGCAGCGTCAGCGCCCTCGGCGATCACCCAGCGCGCCTCAGGTTCGATGCCAGCTTCGTCGAGCAACGTGGAGAGCCGCACGCCGGTCCATTCCGCGCAACCCAGCAGGCCGTGAATAGCCGCTACATTGAGCGGCTGCGCCTGAGGCGCGTTGAGCGCCTGGCTGTTGCCGCCACACTCGATGAAGGCGATGCGTGATTGCATCGGATAGCGCGACAGCGCTTCGACCGTAAACACAAGCGGCCGCTTCACAAGTCCATGGATCACCAGCCGATGCTGATCGGGATCGATTTCTGGGATTCCGGAATGGCTACGCTCGAAATGCAGCCCGGATGGCGTGATCATTCCTTCGAGCAGGTGCAACGGCGTGCGTGATGCGCCGACACCGGCCGGATTGGGAGGAGGCGGAAAGACTTTGACGACCTTGCTCTCGAACGGTGAGGGCTGGCCGTAGCCCGCAAATCCCGGACCCGGCACCTTCATCCATGGCTGCATCGTAAGCGGTTCTGCCGATCCGCAGGACAGGCCCGCGCCCGTCGCACCAACAATGAGCGCGCCTTCAAGAAAGATACGGCGGCTTAGAACTCCATTGCCCGCCACCGGATCGCCTGGTTCAGGATGTGTCTTCTTGACCATCAGCGGCCCTCCCTCGTTTCGGGTGCCCGTGCGCACGGCGAGTGCTCGGCCAGTGACCGGCAGAAAGAATGGTCGGTTCTTTTGAGAGTGCAATGCCCGCCGACGGCATTCTTCACTGCCATTCGCCTCGAACGGAGACGTCGGCACGTCTCGTTTCAAAAAAAAGCAGCTCTAGATTACAGGATCCCATCTCCATCCAAAAGACGTTCATATTGGCCAGGATGTCGCAGAAACAAAACCAATGACCCCGATGTCCGAGATGGGTCAAAAGCACCGTTCGGACATTTGGCCGCTCGCTTCCGGTTTACCCCAATCATCCGACAATTTTAGCGCTCTGCCGAGACTTCGCCGGGTCAAGCTGACATCCATCGCCATGGAGCTTTGAGGACTTGTCATGATCTCTCCATCCTAGAATTTGAGCGTCGTTCGGAGGCCGAAGATCGAAGCGTTCTTGAGAGACTTACCTGCCAGAGCGCCGGCGGGCAGCGCGGCCCCGCCTCCGGGATGGACGATGTATTGGAAATTCGGCTGCAGCGTCCAGCCATCCTTGATCTGATACTGGTAAACGGCCGTCAGCAAACCTTCGAAGCTTCGCACTGGCCAATTCGGATTGACCAACGTCCGGTAGTCCGCGTCGAGAGCCTGCGCCCGTTTGGAGACATGAGCATAACCCGCGGCGATGCCGAACTTGTCGTCGGGCCGATCGTCGCGAAGCCCGATGAACTCGACGCCGGCATCGGCGTAGAGATCGATCAGGTTGCGATCGGCGGGCGCGCCGGCGGCTCTTGCGAAGACACCGATCCCACGATCGTCGCTGTGAGGCACGCGGTAGATCTGTTGCTCGAAGACCGCCCACCCACCGAAGTCTCCTGCCAGCAATAGGGGCTCGCCGCTGCTACCGGGAGCGGCGAGCGAGACGCCGTTCGACGCGAGCTGTTGATCGGGGAAAGAGCCGCAGTGCCGCCAGCCGCCGAACTTGATCTGGCCGGTCAGGTTGGGATCGCCCTTCTTGTTGTTCCAGGCGTACTCGATCTGACCGAGCAGCAACGGCGGCCCATTGACGCGGAAATTAACGCCGTAGCGATTGCGCTCCTGGGGGTCGCCGGATCCGGGTCCGGCCTGGTCGCCGTCGAAGATCCCGCCCAGAAGCGAAAGCTGGTCGGTCACGTTGACCAGCAGTCTTGCGCCCATGGCCGCCAAAGGTGGCGATGGTCCGCCGCTGGGAAGGTCGAGCGACGTGATCGCGGGCCACCCCATCGAGGCATTGGTGAACACGTCCGTGTACTTCGTGTTGAAGAATTCGCTGTCGGCGGCGAGCTGGCCGGCTTTGAGCGAGACCCTCTTCGCGCCCCATTGCTTCTCGAAATAGGCTTCGTAGAGACGCGTGGACGGTAAAGCCTCGATTCCGCTGACGACGAAGAAGTTCTGAAGATTGCGCCGGGACAGGCCGTCGCCATGAATTTGGAACATGTTGGCGTGAAAAGTGAGCTTGTCGATGCCAACGAGCTTCTGCAGGTCGACATCCACGGCGAGGTTCAGGCGGCCTTCGTAGATGGCGCCCTGCTTCAGGCCGCCGGAAGCACTCCCAAGCACCTCGCCGATGTAAGTGGCCGCGAACTTCACACCGTACTTCTGCAGCGGATTGGGCAGTAGGCCGAGCGTCTTTTCCTCAACCGTGCTCTCACCCGTGTCCGGATCGGCCGGCTTGTCGTCGTCGGTCTTCTTGTCCTCCTGGGCCGCGGCACCGGCTGCGAGAAGCAAGACGACCGACATCGAAAGAGCTACCTGCCTATAGGCTCGCCTGGGTCTCGACACGCGAGTTCCTGATCCCAACGGTGGGCCTACGAATATCCCGATCTTCGAGGGCGAGTCCACAGTCGAAACGTCTTCCAAAAAGAAGGGGCAGAAAACTGGCCTCCCCAATCGCAAACATTGTTGAATCGCGGGGCGCGAAAAGTCCGCTATAGTGAGGCTTTCCCTTTTTGGGGGCATTCACGTTCGATACGGCTGCGCGCCGTCCTCGATGAAATCTCTGAGAGCGTTTCGCATCGCGAGACGGAGCGCGTACCGATGTCGCCTCTAAAACTTTGGAGGCGGCTATCGGCGCCTGCATGTTCTGCTCAGGCGGGAGGGCTATCTGGTCAACCACAAGAAACTGTTCCGGCTCTACCAGGAAGAGAGGCTCGCGGTCCG
>NZ_JADPKE010000109.1:0-1318 GCF_023073795.1 Bradyrhizobium sp. 159
ACGAAGTTAGCCGGGGCTTCTTCTGCGGGTACCGTCATTATCTTCCCCGCTGAAAGAGCTTTACAACCCTAAGGCCTTCATCACTCACGCGGCATGGCTGGATCAGGCTTGCGCCCATTGTCCAATATTCCCCACTGCTGCCTCCCGTAGGAGTCTGGGCCGTGTCTCAGTCCCAGTGTGGCTGATCATCCTCTCAGACCAGCTACTGATCGTCGCCTTGGTAGGCCGTTACCCCACCAACAAGCTAATCAGACGCGGGCCGATCCTTCGGCAGTCAACCTTTCCCCATAAGGGCGTATCCGGTATTAGCTCAAGTTTCCCTGAGTTATTCCGAACCGAAGGGCACGTTCCCACGTGTTACTCACCCGTCTGCCACTGACTTCCGAAGAAGCCCGTTCGACTTGCATGTGTTAAGCCTGCCGCCAGCGTTCGCTCTGAGCCAGGATCAAACTCTCAAGTTGAAGAGCTGATCTCAAGCTGATCACAACATAAACGGAGTGCTCACATCCGTATCACCCACGTTTCCATGAATGACCGGTGAGCGTTCCGAAACGAAGGTCAGCTTTCATCTCTCACGGTCCGATTACTCGGACCCGCAAGGACATGAACAAGCCGCCCACGTTTCTCTTTCTCGATGATTCACTTGTCAAAGAGCACGAGGCCGACCCCCAAAGGGGCCACCCTCCACCGAAGACGCGCCGACAGCCCGGTTGCCCGGCCCATCCAGCCCACCTCGGCGATGAAGTCCGCGGCGCGGGATCGACCCCGCCGCTCGCGGTCCGCGGCGTCTAGAGCCGGCGAACCGTCCTGTCAACCGCCCCACGCAAGCGCCACCGCGCCGGAAACGGCCGACACTTCGAAACGGAAGGACAGCGATCGCCCGATCCAGTCACCCGGATCAGCTCCGCTCCACCGACAATCCCGAAGGCCGTCGAAACACTCGGCCACCAAGCGGTGGACCGCGGCGCCCCGTCGGTGAAAGCGGGTATATGGAGCCCGGGCGCCGACGTCAATCGGAAAAACGCGGAAAGCGCGATCGCGCCCGCCACGGAGCCTCGGAACACATCCGGCGGCCCTTCCGCAGCGGAAGTACCCTCGTATCGCGATGAGGCTCCCTCCTCCGCCTTGCGACCGGCACGCGTCGGCCCGACGGCTGCCGTCGGTCAGCTCGTGAGTCGCCGGAGATCGCCCCGAGCGATCCCGATGAGCGTCCGAACCGCGAGGGCCGCGATCGTCACGGTGGCGAAGGCGAGCAGCCCCAGGGCCAGCGCGTCGATCGCGGGTGCGCCCGCTTGCCCGGCATAGCGCAGGGCGGCGC
>NZ_JADPKE010000015.1:0-5872 GCF_023073795.1 Bradyrhizobium sp. 159
CGAGGAGGCAGGGTGCAATCTGGATGAACACTGAATGACGACATTCCCGGTAGCAATCAGACCGCCTGACTCACTGCGCTTCGAGCGCGCAAAATTGATTGGGCGATTGCTTCCGCGGACATCATCGTGGCCAGCGGCAGGTGCCGCGTTCACAGGCCGAACATATGACCGCACCGCCATTCCTTGTTCAATCAGAGAAAGACCTTGCAGCCCGGGCCGTTCCACATATGAGTCAGAGCCCCTTTTGGATGCCGATAGGGGGTCCCAGTCGAACGCCGATTGACACTCTCGAGCCCGGCGAACCAATGCTCCTGCTCTCGGCCCGGAACGCACGCACATTGGAGCCGTCGCGAGTGTCCAAGCGTTGCCACGAACACGAATGCCTTGACTTTCGCCCTTCCGATCTCGACCAGGCGCTCCCCGAAGTCCATCTCCAGCTGCCGGCCCGGCGGCGTCTCAAACCCGCGTCGTCGCCAGCGCCTCCGCCTTCAGCGCCGATAGGGCTGCACGGCGCGTTGCAGTGTCCGCCGGCTGCCGGCCACGCCTTTCTCGGCCAACAGGTCCTGGCGCACCACGTCGGCATTGCCGCGATGCCGAATGAGCCTCTCCCGCAGCCAACCCTCAAGGCCGTCGAGACGCTTCGGCCGCTCAGGCGACTTGAACGGCTTCACCCCGCCCGCCGCCACGTAGCCCTTCACCGTGTGATGGCTGCAGCCCAGCTGTCGCGCAATCCGCTTCAGATCCCACCCGCACGCCCTCAGGCGCAACATCTCCGCCACGTCATCCGGCGTCTTCATCACCTGCCCCCGTGGATCAATCCACGACGAGCCTTCAGTGATTCGTTCCTGCTTCATTCACTCTCTCCTCAGCTGTCCGAGGAAGGGGCAATTCCTCGTGACCCTGAGGGGGCAATTTTCCATGGCGCGCGACACGCCGTGAACGCGCTGCGCCGGCGCGCGGCGTAAGATCTGTCCCTCCGAGCCAGGATCTGGTCGACTCGGCGGCAGAGACAACAACCTTTCAACCTTGTCGCTTCAAACGGCACTGCTCAGAAGTTAACGCCCTGATGACGGTCAGCTTACCAATTCGACGCGGCCGGTGTCGAGCCGATAAAGACCCCAGACGACCTTCAGCCTATTCTGCTCGATTGCTAAATTTAAAATCGGAGCCGCCGATTTGAGTTTATTGACGTTGTCGACTACATTTTGCCGGATCGCATTTGCGAGTGCATCCCCGCTTTCCTGGGAAGACGCTTTTACCGCGGCCGCAAGTGCGGCGGCGAGAGATGGAATGTGCCCAGGCAAAGACTTGGACTCGATCGTAGCACCGACGGCGCCGCAGAGATCGTGGCCAAGTACCAGGACCACCGGCGTATTTAGCACGGTCACCGCATATTCAATGCTGGCGAGCATTTCATCGTTGGCGAAATTACCAGCGACACGGCAGACGAACAGATCGCCAAGTCCGCTATTGAAAACATGTTCGGGTGCGATACGTGAATCGGCGCAAGTTAGGACCGCCGCATATGGATGCGTCGTGATAGGTCCTGGACGTAGCGCGCATTGCTTTCCATTAGGCGCTTCAGCGAAGCGTCCGGCGTGAGAAGGTTGTCCGGTTTTGGCGGCGCCGCTGCCTCCATGGCGCCCGCAATCCTACCGCCCAGCAGCATGCCCGCCGCCGAAGCCGTGAACAGCATAGCGAACGGCGAGACGGCGTCATCGGATAAGGCAAGCTCGGGAGGCAGTCGTCACACATGTTTTCCCTCTTCGTGTGCTGCTCTACGCTGTCTCGTCGCTTCGGGCTCCGCCTCGCTGCGGAACCAGCGCTAACCCAGCGCCTTACCTATGGAGTTGCACCAACTCAGTTGCACAGATGTGTTCGCCCTAGCGCCTCTCGTTGCGCTTGATGACACCGCGATGAGCGTTATCCAAAATGGCTCCGAGAAGGAGTTCTAAAGGGTCGTTAGGCAACCTGATCAGGATTTCGAGACAACGTCACCGCCTCCCAAACAGCCGTTCTTCAGGCGGCATGCGATCCACTAGATTAGGATGAGTGGAGCGAACGCGGAGCCGCGCGAACGGCCTTAGCGCCGGAATCCATCGATGTGCGCAGGCAGCGGTGAGCACGAACGAAGTGGGCATCCTGGTCACTAGCGCTCCTCGGGTAATGTAGCACGATCGAAGTTGTCATCCGTGCGTGCCGAATGGGATACCTATCACATTCCGACGCGGCTAAGAACGGCTCAAGCCTCATTCCAATTTCTAGACGAACTTCGCGCCGTCCCGCAGTTCGCAGACCAATTCCCCCAGGTTCATGATCTTGGCCGGCCCGGCCACCAGCTTTGAGGCCCGCACCGTGAGTTTGCCTTCGCGGCTGAGGCTGTGGCGGATGTATTCCGTCACTGGGTACCCGGAACTGTCCACGGTTTGATGAGCGTTGGAGAAGTTGATGCCGTTCTGGGCAGTCACCCTGAAGGCATTGATAATTGGCCCGCCCTGTGTGGCCGAGCCGGGTTTTGTTGCCCGCCGGTAAGACCAACCTCTCCCTGGCACGCCCCATCGATCTCGGAGTTTCGGTGACTAGCGGATCACCATTGGTGGCCGCTCTTAATGAACAACCAAGAGACGCTGCCCTGACGATTTTGACGAAAGTCGAGAGCCTGTGCTTGATTCGGTGGAGCCAGTTCTTGTTGTTACCCGACGGAACCTGCGCAGGTGATTGGGTATGTGGGCCTAAGGGTGCGTAGCGCTTGCAAATGATTATGATCGATCCCGCGGAGTGCGAGTCACTTCGTGCAATGCCTGCGAATTGCGAGAACGACTGGCGTCTCGGCGGGCTTGTCACTGGATCCTCCGCATTATGACGCGCCGTGCTGACATGTGCTCGCGCTCGCTGCACCAAGCAGCGGCAAATTCTCCGCGCGAGGGCCTTTCTTGAGCACGTGCCGTTGCAAGTTAGGCGCGCCATAAATGTTTCTAGCGCGATTACGGACCGGTCTGTGAAATGCCAGAGCAGGGCACCTCTGCTCCATCGGTGAGTAGTGTAAAGCTCATCACAATACTTTCGAAGCTAACACTGCATTGTCAGGTTTGAGCCAAGGGGCGCGACCGAGCGACTGGAGAACCGCCAATTTTCAGGCGGCACGCTGCTTGCTTCGTTCGGACCGGCGGGCACAGTCCCGCCCATGACCGCTGTCGAAACCGAATGTACGTCTTCTGTCCGCTTTCGGCCAGCTCGCAAGTCGCGCGAGCCGGGCGGCCCACCCAGCCCAGGATCACTCCCATGAAACACTCGCTCCTCGCCGCCGTGTTGCTCTCGCTGACGTGTTTGTCCTTCACGGCGGTGCCCCAGGAGTGGGCCGCTGCGGCCCGGGTGGACGATTCCTTCCTTTGCCTCGAGGAAATCGAAGAGCCACGCGCACTGGATTTGGCCCGCGCCGAGAATGACAAGACGCTCGGCGCGCTCCAATCAGATCCCCGCAATCGCCGCTTCTATGAGGAGGCCATCAGCATCCTTCAGGCCAAAGACCGGATTTCCTATGTTTCGTTGGAACGCCGGGGTCTCAGCAATTTCTCGCAGGACGAGAACCACGTGCGCGGCATCTGGCGGCGTACTACGCTTGACAGCTATCGCGGCCAGGACCCGCACTGGGAGACCATCCTCGATATTGACGCGCTGGCGGTCGCGGGTAAGAAAAGCTGGGTCTTTAAAGGCGCTACCTGCCTGCCGCCCCAAGTGCGCCTGTGCCTCGTCCAATTTTCTGATGGCGGTAAGGACGCTGTGCTCGTCCGAGAGTTCGACCCGGACACCAACCCCTTCGTCACGACCGGTTTCGCTCTTCTGGAGGGAAAGCAGGCCGTCAGCTGGGTCGACCGCCACACGGTCCTCACTGCACGGGATTGGGGAGAACGGACCCTGACGCAGGTTGGCTGCCCTTTCCTCTTGAAGGAGCTCAAGCGCGCTCAGCCGCTCGTTCGAGCGCGCGAGGTCTTCCGTGGGGAGCCGACCCATGCCGTGGCGGCGCCCTTCGTGCTGCGGGATAATGAAGCCAAAGTACATGCGGCCGGCGCCATGCGCGCCATAAGCTTCTTCGAGCAGGAGTATCCTATGAGAATATCGACGGCGGACATAGCGCGACCGCCAATCTTACGGATACGCGCGACGGCTGGCACTCGAATACACCTATGCATCCAGGCGGCTTGTGGATTGAGTGCGGTTGACGGGCGAGTTCGTTAAGGTCGCCAGTGCAAATGGCGGCTTGTCAGCATCAGCGCGTTTGGTCGGAGAGATCAGTGACCAGGCCGCATCCGTGTTTGTCATGACCCGCCACTGCGGGATGTCGTTGTGCTCTATGGCTTCACTCCAGCCATCCCGCGTCCGGCGGGATGGCTTCGCAAACCTGAATATCTAGAACTCTCACAGCCACAAGAGCTCTCCTTCGTTGCGCTCGAGCATTCGCAATGGTGCGTTAATTCCATCTCGGAGCAGTGGGCGACATGGAGCGGAGAATGCACAAGCCTTCGATCGTCAAGAGGCAGCGTGCGGCATGAGGTTTTGGACCTGTAAAGCGCTCACGGTCAACGCGATCTGTTCCCGGCTACATCAACGTAGCGAGTCGGTTCACGCTGATCACTTGAGCCATGATTGGCATCGTCAGCCGCAGGAAATGTGCGTGCGGGCTTGCGCTCCGACGGACAGGTGAATCACGAAATACAATGGAATCCATTCATGAGCGACATGACAACTCAGATTCATTCGCACGCGGTCGTGTGGATCGACCACCTCATTGCTAAGATATTCTCCATAGGTTTAACGGGCGTCAGCGCGACGGCCGTACGCGCGCATTTGGCGCCCCAGCGTCTTGATTGCAAAGCGCATACTGGCTCTGCCGTGAATGACGATCCGACGTTTGTCGTCAGGGTAGGTCGGGCGCTGAGTAGCTGCACTGATCTGCTGATCATCGGACCGGGAACCGAGAAGACCGAGCTGATGAACTTCCTGAGAGTGAACAGGCCGGATCTCACCCTGCACGTCGAGACAAGTAATCCTCCGACCGACCGGGAAATTGTAGCGGTTGGGCGAAAGATCTTCCGTCTCGATTGAGTTGGCGATGTTCTTCTTCTGATTGTGGACGGTGCAACAGATCGGACCAAATTACGAGAGATGAGGATCGCTCTTCCCGGGGACCACCACCTAGCTCGCGCATCCGTTTACAGCGATTGATAGGCGCGGGGACCGATGCTATTTAAGTCAGTAGCGCCAATGGGTGGCTACCGCGACCGGGCGTTCTCAGGTGTTCGCCTTGACCAGCCGCCGACGTTGAGGCCGCAGGGAAAGACCGTGCAGAACCGCGATCACCCGCTCGTCCTCCCGATGACATGCCTACCAGCAGACTCGCAAAGCCCCAAGCGGAACGACTAGCAACTGCTGATCGTCATTTCCGCAGAGCGCATAGCGCTAGATCAGAACAACGAACTGAAAAAGTCGCGAGCAAAAAAATCCCCCCGGCATTTTTCTGCCGGGGGTCGCATTTTAGAGAGAGTTGGATCAGAAGTCCATGCCGCCCATGCCGCCGCCCGGGGGCATCGCGGGCGCGCCGGTGTTCTTCTTCGGCAGCTCGGCGACCATGGCTTCCGTGGTGATCAGCAGCGCCGCCACCGAGGCAGCGTTCTGGATCGCGGCGCGGACCACCTTGGTCGGGTCGATGATGCCCTTGCTGACGAGGTTGCCATACTCGCCCGTCTGCGAGTCGAAGCCGTAGGCGTATTGCTCCTTCTCCAGGATCTTGCCGACGATCACCGAGCCGTCTTCGCCGGCGTTGATAGCGATCTGGCGAGCGGGCGCCGACAGCGCCTTGCGCACGATCTCGACG
>NZ_JADPKE010000007.1:0-5618 GCF_023073795.1 Bradyrhizobium sp. 159
CCTGACACCACCATCTCCTTGCGCCTCAAGCTCAAGCGCGCCGGGTGGAACGATGCCTTTCTTTTTGAGCTCCTCGGCCACATGCGATAGCCCTGCCCTCCAGGGGAGGGTAAGAGAAAACGCGTTGACGCGGTCCTTCAGTACGTCGCGGCCAGATAATCGACGATCTTGCCGACATCGGCATCGTCGATCGGTGCGCCATAGACCTTGATCATCTTGGTCACCTCGGCCTGCCAGAAGCCCTTCTTGTCCTTCATCGGCGGCTGCGTGGCGATGTAGTCGGACGAGTGGCAGGCGCTGCAATTGCCCTGCACGACCTCGAGATTGGGCCCGGGCTTTAATGCCGCGACCTCGTCTGGGGTCTTGTAATTGACCGGTGCCGCAAGTGCCGAACCGATCACGGCGGCGAGAGCGAGCGAGATGGCGAGGAGAACGGTGCGTTGCATGATCATTCTCCTTCAGGCCACGGTCACGCGGACGGTTTCGACGACGTTGCGCAGATAACCCGCCGGGTTCCAGCGCGGCGTATCCGGCTGGGTCTCGCCGCCATTGCCGGTGGCGCGGACTTTGAGCTCGTGGCTGCCGGCCGCGAGCTTCACCGGCAGCTTCCATTCGCGGAACGAGTACTTGCCTAGATCCTTGCCGAGCTTGGCGCTGGTCCAGGTCTTGCCGCCGTCGGAGGAGACCTGGACCTCCTTGATGCCCTTGCCGCCGTCGAAGGCGATGCCGCGCAGCATCGCAGTTCCCGCCTTCAGCTTGGCGCCGTCGGGGATGCTGGTGATGAAGGAGCGGATGGTGAATCGGTTGATCGGGATCGTCGCCTTCGGCGCGGTGCCCGGCTCGACCGCGTTGTTCGGCGTGTCAGGGATGCGATACGCCGACTTCATCCAGAAGCCGTCATAGACGTTGTCGATCACCGTGATCTCGTTGAGGTGCTTGACCCAGTAGGTGCCGTAATAGCCCGGTACGATCAGGCGCAGCGGGAAACCGTTGAGGAACGGCAGGTCCCCGCCGTTCATGCCATACGCCAGCATCACCTCGCCGTCGGTGGCGTGATCGAGATCGAGCGCCTTGACGAAATCCGGCGTCTTGTCGCTGACCGGGCCGTCCATGCCGTTGAAGGTGACCTGCTTGGCGCCGGCCTGCACGCCCGCCATTTCCAGCACCGCCTTCAGTGGCACGCCGCGCCAGCGCGCATTGCCCATGGCGCCGTTGGCGAGCTGGCCGCCGGCAACACGTGGCTCGAAGAAGCCGCGGCTGTTGCCCGAACACTGGTTGACGGCGACGATCTCGGTCGCCTTCATCTTCTTGATGTCCTTCAGCGACAGCTTCAGCGGCTTGTCGATCTTGCCCTTGACCTCGAGCGTGAACTTGTCGGGGTCGAGATTGTAGGGCAGGTCGGAGAGATGATAGCGCACGAAGAATGCGTTGTTGGGCGTGATCGGGCCCTCGTTGAACACCGCGAACGGCGTCTCGAGCTGCGGCGGCCGGCTGGTCAGGCCGATCATCGGCCGCTTCTGTGGATATTTCACCAGCGGCCGTTCGCCATTTCCAAAGGGCAGGGTGACGGTGTCGAGCGCCAGCGCTCTGGTTGAGTTCAGTGTGGCCGCAAGGGCGGAAAGGCCCGCTCCTTTGAGCAGGTCGCGTCGATCGAACATTCTCATCCCCTCCCGGAGCTTTTCGTCGGATCGCGGTCATCACCGCGATCCCGCACTCATCTGTTGCAACGATTTGGACGAAGTCAATTCGTGCTTTCGCAGCAAGCCCATGCCGCTGCGTTGCAGCAGGCCGGTGTTACGCCGCGATGATTCCAGCGGGGTGGATCAATGGTGCCGCAGAACTCGCTCGACTCTCCCGCTTGCGGGAGAGGTCGCGCCGAAGACGCGGGTGAGGGCTTTCCCCTCTGGGGGATTGTCGCGTTGCGGAAACACCCTCTCCCCAACCCTCCCCCGCAAGCGGGGGAAGCGCACCTTTCGTGTGGCCTACGCGCTACGCGGCAACGCGCTCGCCTCGGTCGACGAGCGCCGTCAAGTCCCTCGCATCCGCGACGACACGCACGGCAAGCGGCTCGTCGCGGCCGCGGATCGCGACCTCCTGCTGCGGCAGGGCGTCGTCGGCAAGGCCCGCGGTGCGGCGGACTTCCTCCGAGACAATAGCCTCGCAAGCGAGCGTCTTGGTCATGTCCTGAAGCCGGGCAGCGACGTTGACAGCATCGCCGAGCGCAGTGAAGACGATGTGATCGCGATAGCCGATGTCGCCGATGATGACCTCGCCGCCATGGATGCCGATGCCGAAGCGGATCGGCTGGCGCAGATCGTGGCTCAGGAGCTCGTTGAGCTCGTCGATACGCGT
Organism: Bradyrhizobium sp. 159; assembly: GCF_023073795.1. Taxonomy (NCBI): domain Bacteria; kingdom Pseudomonadati; phylum Pseudomonadota; class Alphaproteobacteria; order Hyphomicrobiales; family Nitrobacteraceae; genus Bradyrhizobium; species Bradyrhizobium sp. 159. The sequence goes on from NZ_JADPKE010000007.1 coordinate 2,353, forward strand.
CGCGATGCCGGAGGCCGCCTTCAGCGCCTGCCGGCAGGCCGCTTGCGGATCGGCCGACAGCCCGAACAGCGCCAGCATGCCGTCGCCGACGAACTGGTTCGGTTGACCGCCGTTCTCGATCACGGCCTGCGACACCGCGCCGAGGAAGCGGTTGACGATGAAGACGGTGTCGAACGGCAGCCGCTTTTCCGCGAGCTGGGTCGAGCCGCGCATGTCCACGAACAGGCTGACCAGATAACGCTCCTGGCCGATTCTGGCGGGCGTCGAGGCTTGCGCATTCGCGGAGAGTGTGTGCGGTGTGAAGAGCTGAAAGAAGGAGAGGTCGGACGTCGGCCGCAGCTGGCAGGCGAGCCTGATCGAGGGGTCGCTGGCGCCGACGCGGGTCAGCACGAAAGCCTCGCGCGGCGACGGCTCGGGCAGGGCGCCATGATCGCCGATGATGCGGATGCGGCAGGTCGAGCAGCGGGCGCGGCCGCCACAGACGCTGGCATGCGGCACATTGTGGCGCAGGCTTGCTTCCAGCACCGACAGCCCCTTGGGGACCCGCACCGTTTTCCCATTGCCGTAGGACAGCGCGATCATGCCGCCGCGCCGTTCGCGCAACGCGCGCACGCCGCGCGCCGCCAGCGCCAGTCCGAGCAGGCCGAAATAACCGATGGTGAGGCTGCCGGTGATGCGGTCGAGCGTATTGCCTTCGGCAACCGTGCCGATCTGGCGGCGGCTGAGATTGTGCGTACGCCATTCTCCATCGTCGCTCTCGACGGCGACGCTGCGTCCGCCCTGGTAGATGCCGAGCAGCGACAGCGTCGGAATCAGCACGGCAGCCGCGAGCAGATAGGGTGCCGCCCGCGCGAAGAACGGTTTGAGGCGAAGCCAGAAGAAGATCCCGATGCAGCCGTGCACCCACGCAATCAGAAGCAGGATCGTCATCTGCCAGAGCCGGCCGGGCGAGGCGACGAAGAACAGATAGAGCTCCTGCGGATAGAGTTTCTGGTGTCCATACAGCGTCTGGCCGAGCCGCACTCCGATCACGTGTGCCATGATCAGGACGGGGATGCTCAAGCCCAGCACCAGCTGTAGCGGCTCGATCGTCCGCCAGCGGAACTGCCGGCGCTGGTACAGCGCGTAGAGGCCAAGCCCCATATGGGTAAGTGCGGCCGTGTAGAAGACGATCGCGATTGGGAGGAACTGCCAGAATACGGTGTGGTAATAGACCCCGACCTCCATGGCATCGACCGAGATGTTGCCGAGCGCATGGTTGAGGAAGTGGCTGACCACGTAGGAGAACAGGATGACGCCGCAGACGAGCCGCACCTGCCGCACGCTGGTGGCACGGACGGCGGACATCTGTATGGGAGCGGTGGCCATGATTCGATTGTATCAGTTCATGAAAGAGAACAGCCAGCGTAGCGTTTAATTCCGGAGGTGGACAGCTTTGGAGATCACATGCGCGGCAAGGAGCCACACACTCCGCCGTCGTCCGGGGCGAGCGCGCGTCGATCCGCGACGACAGGGAGAATGGAGCTCCCGCATTGACTCCCCGTCCCAGGTTGGCGAAAAGCGCGGCCGTGACGATAGCCCCTGACATCACCGTTTCCCTTCGCGGCCCCGCGCGCCGGCCCCTCGTCATGGCCGCGGCGATCATCGCCGCGATGACCGTGCTGCGCATCGTCTACGCCTCGGAGATCGAGTTGCGGACCGACGAGGCCTATTACTGGACCTGGTCAAAGGAAACGGCGCTCAGCTTCCTCGATCATCCGCCTGGCATTGCCTGGCTCATTCGCTTCGGCACCGCGATCTTCGGCGATACCGCGCTCGGCGTCCGCTTCGGCGGCATCGTCGCGATGCTGATGACGCAGCTGCTGCTCGCCGACATCGTCCGTCGTCTCACCCATAACGCACGGGCAATCATGATCGCGGTGCTGATGCCGGAGGCCGCGCTCTATTACGGCCTGCTGATGGCCAAGATCGCGCCCGATGTCGCCATGATCCCGTTCGCAATGGCGATGATGTGGTCGCTGGTGCGGCTGGCGCAAAGCGGCGATGGACGCTGGTGGCTTGCGGCCGGGCTGTTCGCGGGCCTGTCGATGCTGTCGAAATTCACCGCGATCCTGTTCGCGCCCGCGGTGGCCGCCTTTCTGCTCGTGCCGGATTGGCGCTGGCGTTGGTTGCGTAGCCCCTATCCCTATCTCTCAGTGCTGGTCGCGACCCTCATGTTCTCGCCGGTGCTGATCTGGAATGCGCAGCACGACTGGGCCTCGTTCCGCTTCCAGGGGGTGCGCGCCACTGCGAATTACGGCATTTCGCTGCGCACCATCGGTGATTACATCGGCCTGCAATTCGGCCTGGTCGGCTTCGTGATGCTGCCGGTGGTGCTAACGGGCCTGGTGCTGACGGCGTGGCGCGGCTATCGCACGCGAGAGCCGGTCGCCATCCTGTTGTCAACCGCGGTGCTGGTGCCGTTTCTCTATTTCCTGGTCAAGTCGATGACGCTGCGGGTCGGCGACACCTGGCCGATGTTCATGTGGCCGGTTGGCTTTGCCGCTGCGGCAGTGAACCTCGCAACGATGACGAAGGAGCGATGGTCGGCTCGCATGCTCAGATCGTCGGCGTTCTGGGCCAGGACATCCATCACGACGGGCATCGCCTTCGTCGTCATCGTGTTCCTCTATTACGTCGCCGCGTCCTGGAATCTGCTCGGCAAGATCGATCCGATCGGCGCCGAAGCCGGCTACGAGCAAGTCGCCGCGCGCGCGCAGGCCGCACTCGACGAGACCGGCGCGACCTGGATCGCGACGACCGACTACCGCACCTACGCCATGATGCGCTGGCTGTTCAGGGGCCGCGTGCCCGTCGTAGAGATCAACGAGCGCGGCCGCTTCCAGGATTTCCGCGATCCCGGCATGGACCGGATCAGGGACCACGCCGGCATCTATGTCGGGCGGGAGCCGGATCATCGATCATTGCTGTGGGAGAGTATCCCGGCGAAACGCAAGCGGCTTGGCCAAGTCGAGCGCCGCTGGCGCGGGCTCGTGATGGACACCTATGTGCTGGAAGAGCTCACCGGCTGGACCCCGGAGCTCTCACCGCCGAAGGACTCGCCGCTGTTCCAGTGGCGGGTGCTGGCGGGGGAACTCGAGAAGCGAGAGCTCGCCTAGAGGCAAGCTCTGAGCAACCGGCGACATGGGTAACAGTTCAAACCGACGACATGGGTAACACAATTCTCGTTTCGTTCAGGCCTGCTGTTGTTGGGGCTGTGGACCCTG
>NZ_JADPKE010000030.1:0-5599 GCF_023073795.1 Bradyrhizobium sp. 159
CCGAAGGATGTGATGCTTGGTCGGAATCAACTCGTTGACGCGGAGCATGGCGAGATGGTCCTGAACCGCCTCGATGTCAGTTTCGGACAGCCCGTCCGCGACCATGCGAAGGCGATCCTCGGCTCGAACGACGGCAGCGACGCCCTGGGCATCCAGCAGCGCGTAGGCCCAATATGCCCTTCGGTCGTCGGCCCGGGCCTGCTCAAGATCGAACTCCGGCGAGCTCTTGGCCGCGACGGCCACCCGGTCGAGCTTGGTCAGATGCCGGCCGACGACGGCATGCAGCATTGTCTCGATTTGAGACCGCGTCAGATGCGGGTCGGCGCCATCGGCAAGCATTGCGGCATCGTCCAGGATCAGGTTGAGCTGGGTGGCCAGGCGGCGCGCCGCCGAGCGGCTTGTCGTTCGCAGGCTCATGGAAACATGCGGCCGGCCAAGGCGATTGGCAAGCGCGGGAGGCGTACGGCGCCGCCAATAGTAGACGGCTTGGCGCCGAAAGATGTGGAAAGCCATTTTCGAGCGACACCCTGTGCAGCAGTGATGTGTCGCAGCGCTGTGCAGCAGCGCCCCAGCCAGGCCGGTTTCGTCAGCAATTTCAGGGGCAGCGGGGCTTCTGGCTGGGGCGGGAGGGATCGAACCTCCGAATGGCCAACCTCTAAATCATTGAAAAGACGCGGTATTCACGCACTATTGCTGCGGAGGTGATACACACAAGTGCGACACTCCGCAAGCCGACAATCGCGGGTGCCGCGCCGATCGCGGCAAGATCGCTGGGCTCTGAAGGAGAGTGCTTGTGGCGAATGCAGGTGTCAGAGGCCGGCCGATCGCGCGTTGGTGCTGAGTCAGCAGGAGCGGACGTACTTGGAGAGGCAAGTTCGTCGTCATCGTGTTGCCCGGTCGCTATCTGAGCGGCGCCACGCGATCCTGCGGTGTGCGGATGGCCTGCAAAGCAAGTCGGTGGCTACCGAACTCGGCCTCCATGAGCACACCGTTGGCAAATGGCGGCGCCGATTTTGAAGGATCGCTGCGATGGTCTGCTTGACGAGGCCCGCCCTGGCGCCCTCGCACCATGAACGACGATCTGGTCGCCGCCGTGATCGAACGAACGTGGCGGACGACGCCAGCCGACGCGACGCACTGGTCGATCCGCTCGATGGCTGCGGAAACTGGCTTTTCTCACACCACGATCCGCCGAATGTGGACGGCGTTCGGCTTGCAGCCGCACCGCAGCGAACCAACGTTCCGGAGCCAAGAGGTGCTGGGCTCCCTCCATCGATCAACACTAATCCGACGGTGCATGGGGAAATATGGCTATCGATTATAGGCCCGAAATCAAACGACACTTGGCACCATTCCGCAATGGGAGAATGACTGCACTTAAGCCTAATGATTATCTAGCTCTCCGGCAGCATCAACCATAAGATGCGTCCAGGGGGAGGCGATCGTCATGAAAAAACTGAAGGTCGAACTACAGCATTGCTACGGCATCAAAAGCCTCAAGGAGCAATTCGATTTCGCCTCGGCCAGTGCCTGTGCGGTCTACGCGCCCAATGGGGCAATGAAATCCTCCTTGGCAAAGACCTTCCAAGACATCGCCGACGGTAAGGCGTCAGGAGACCGCGTTTTTCCGGAAAGGCCGACATCGCGAAGCGTTGTCGACGAGACCGACACGGCGATTCCGCCCGAATGCATTCTCGTTGTCAGGCCGTATGACGAGGTCTTCGGGCATACCGAGCGGACATCGACCCTCCTCGTGAACGCCGCCCTGCGAGAGGAATATGAACGACTGCACGTGGAGATCGATGCGGCCAAAGAGCGCCTGCTGGCGGCTTTGAAGGCGCAGTCAGGCACCAAGAAGGATATCCGTAGGCATAAACTTGCATCACCAGCCCAGCACCGATGGCAAAGACAGTCAAAGCTCTGTTTGCCAAAGCCCGTGACAGCAACCACTTTCTCTACGATTGGATGCGGGCTAACCACGATGATCTGCAGGCCGAACTTGGCACGGGGCGCATCGTGTGGCGTTCCGCTAATCGCGTAGGCCAAGCCTCTAATCAGGGGAGCCATAGGATCATCACGGCGGAGGCCGGCTTACCTTGCAAGATATACGTTGGGACGCCGCGAGGAGCTCTGCGGCCTTGCACGCCCGTCGGCTCGCCCCAGAAGGCAAACCAAGAGAGCAGAGGAATTATAATCCTGGGGTCGGAGGTTCGAGCTGCTGCCGGTTTGATGGACAGCCCGTTAAGCTAATCCCACCTTGCGTTCGAACTCAACTAGGCTGCCGGCGGTCGAGTGCCTGCGTGTCGATCGGCAAGCGTCATCAGAGCGCCGAGGAATTCGCTCAGACAAATCGCGCCATGGCTTGGGATTGGATCAACAGCGCGCTACAGTCAGTCGCGGGCGTTGATAATAACCCGGCGGCGAATCAGGCGGAAAGCTGGAATGGCCACGCAGTACGAAGAAGCGAAGAGGCTCCTGCCAATCATCGCCGCTGCGGCAATGTCGGGCCAGCACTTGACCTATCAGATAGCCGCTCAAAAGCTTGGGCGGCCCAAAAACAACGCGCGCACGGTCGCACAGGTTTGCGATTTGCTGGATGCCGCCGCTGCCCTTGCGGACGTGCCGCTTTTAGCGTTGACCACGGTCCTCACCGCCAACCTACGTGTTAATCCCGACGCTTGGGCCGAGGTTGAGCCTGAGATACGCAGCGCCATCATCAATCGGTCTCAGAACCACACTTTTACGAAATCCGATATCAGTGCAATTGGTGCGGCACTTGAGAGGCTGAAGGGCTACAGCAACCGCAAGGCCTGGCCGTATCTGTCAACATTGATGCCGTCGGGCGAGCGGCGGCTGCGCCTCGCGGGAGTTGGGACAGCGGCGTACACGGATGCCATCGACGATCTGGGCACCGATAGCCCTGCGGTCACGACCTTTACCGGCAAGCGATACGCGCGGGATGCCATGGTGCGAGATGCGGTTAAGGAGCGCGCGGACGGAAGGTGTGAATACTGCGGTGAGCTTGGCTTCAAGTGCAGCAACGGTTCGCGGTACCTGGAATGCCATCACATCATCGCCTTGGCCGATCAGGGTGCCGACATGATGACGAATGTTATCGCCATTTGCCCGCAAGACCACCGGGAAGCGCACTTTGGAGAGCGGCGGGAGCAGATCGAGGCGGAGATGATTGCGAAGGTCAACGCCGCAGAGGCACGCCGTATGAACAGGTAAACATTAAACACGTCCGCCGCCTGCGACGTTCGGCCGTTGCACAAGACTATTGCTGGTTGTAACGTGTCTGCAGCCGAGACTGAGTCTCGGCTTTTTAATGCGAGGCGGAATGAAGAAATCTCTCTGGAAGGGGAGTTTTACGGAAACGTCTATTCCTTCTTACCCCTGTCCAAGCTGCAGAACAGGCGTCTTGAGGAAACGCAAGAAGGAGGACCTGACGAGTCGGCGTCCAAAGGACCCGTCTTTCGAAGTTTATGAAGAAAACCCACCTGCTTGGCCGTCCAGATTTGCGCTATTCCTAACGTGCGAGCTATGCGCCGAGGTCGTCGTTGTGACGGGCACATCGACTGACGTGCCGGAAGAAATGCTTGATCAGAGCCTTGAATGGTTTGAGTACCTGCAACCCGAAAGCATGCTGCCGCCGCCACCCATCATCAGCACCGAACGAGTGCCAAGGCCAGTGCGCGTAGAATTGGAGAAATCGTTCGGCTTATACTGGAATGATACAGGTGCTTGTGCATCGCGGATGCGGACAAGCCTGGAACGTTTGATGGACCACTTCAAGATCCCCACCACCACCACCACGGCGAGGGATCGTTCCGGAAAGAAATATCGAAAGCGCTTGGACTTGGCGTCTCGAATCGACAAATTCGCTGCCAAGGTAAAATGGAATCAGTATTCTCAGATGCTCCATGCCCTGCGGGTAGTCGGAAATATAGGTACACATGGGAATAAGGCCGTAACAAAGACGGACATGCTCGACGCTTACAAGCTGTACGAACATGCACTCGCAAACATGTTCGAAGAAAAAAACGAAAGCATCACAGAAATCATCAAGCGCCTATATGGGATGAAATAAGCGCGAAACTTGCCTGTCAGGATGGAATTCCGGAACCTGACGGGCTGGAGCCATCCGCCGCAAAAAACATGCCCCTTTTATGGTCACCGCCGGTAAAAGTCCCTATCAGAGCGAAGTGATTCGCGGCCACCGAGGGACGCTGACCGCATGCCGATTTTGCAATGGTTGGACCGAGATAAAGACGTTCAGACCGCGGAGGCTATCCCTTACCGCCTTCTAGAGGCCGACGACACGCACAGCGCCGGCAATGCCGAAACGCCGAATATGCTGATTCAGGGTGACAACCTTGAGGCTCTTAAGGCGCTGCTCCCCTATTACGCCGGGCGCGTGAAGTGCATTTTCATCGATCCGCCGTACAATACCCGTAGCGCGTTCGAGCATTACGACGACAATCTTGAGCACAGCCAGTGGCTGGCAATGATGTTTCCGCGCCTTCAGTTATTGCGCGATCTCCTCGCCGAAGAACCACCCAACAGCAACGCACTTGAGCATGCCGCTTGATCCCGTCTCTTTGGTTAGTCCGAAACCTTCCCAGGAGGCCGCGGAGCAGATCCAGCGCGTTCTTGACACGATAGGCGCCGCGAGAGTTCAGATGCCGAAAAAGATTACTTAGCCTTAGCGAGAATGCCATTGGCTCTCGCTACGGTCTGGGAGGTTGTCCTCGCCACGTTCATTCGGCAGAATCATCTCGATGCGTGCGATCGTAATCTCGAACATATTGGTCGTGTCCCCGGAGGTGGTGTAGCTCGGTAGAGCAAAGCCGCCCGGACGCGCGCCTCACCTAGCGCCGTAGCGGGCGGGCGGCTTTGCAGTGGTCACCGGCAGTTCTCCGGTAGGATCGGGTTGCGACACGCCAACCCAACCGAGGAACCGCCGACGACCAACGACATGATGAACCTGCGCACGCTCGTAGAGAAGACCCCAGGCGCCGATCTGCTGCGCGAGCTGATCGGCTTTGCTGCCCAGCGTCTGATGGAGATGGAATTCGAAAGCCAGACCGGGGGCGGGCTATGGCGAGAAGGCCCCGAGCGTCTGGCCCAGCGCATGGCTACCGCGACTGGATCTGGGAGACCCGGGCCGGCGAGGTTGAGCTGCGCATTCCCAAGCTGCGCAAGCGGTCCTAATTCCCGGGCTTCCTGGAGCCGCGGCGGATGGCCAAGAAGGCGCTCACCGCCGTGGAGCAGGAAGCCTATGTGCAGGGCGTCTCGACCCGCTCGGTGGACGACCTGGTGCAGGCGATGGGTATGACCGGGATCTCCAAAAGCCAGGTGAGCCGGCTCTGCGGCGAGATCGACGACAAGGTGAATGTGAATAAGCCGAAGTTCGCCCCCCCATCGGCTTACAACATTGACCCCATACGTGATGAACATTCCCGTGATCGTTCAATGAATTCGGCTGTGTTGGCGGGGGCGCATTGCCTCATCCAGAATGTTACTGGACAACTTCTCGCCGATGATTGGGTCGGGGCCATCGAATTGGTTCGGTGGCGTCTATGGCGGGAAAGATCAG
>NZ_JADPKE010000024.1:0-5113 GCF_023073795.1 Bradyrhizobium sp. 159
ATCCTCGCAGCCACCGCCCAAAACCTTCGAAAGATGGCCAAGCTGATCCCGATGCCCACCCCGACGCTCGCATAGGGTCAGTAAGAGCAGTTCCGGCCAAGTCGCGACGGAGCTATTACAACGAAATACTGCCGGCCTTTTTCAACGGAATCCTTCCAAAACCCGACATTACATGCTCGCGCTAGCGCGGGGCCGTTTGTTGAAAACTCGCTGCGGGAATTAGGTAAGATTAACCCGAGCTTTACGGAATGCAATCATTGATGATGGCCAGGACGGGCCACAACCCGTCCGCCCATCATGGCCGCTTGACCGACGGCAAGCTGCTATCAACTGTTTTTGCTCTGAGCAATGACTTGCGGTTAGGGTCACGAGCGTCGATAGGCCATGACGGCAAACACGTCCGGTCTACCCCAAAGAGCCGACGCCAAGGCGAGGATTGAGGTTCGATGCTAAGGGCCAACAGCGGAAGTACACGTGGCTGGAAGGAGTCGCCAACCTGAGGCCCTAGTTCAGCTTACGACGCAGCTTCTGGTGATCCTCCGCAGGTCGGCGCCGTACTCTTCGATGATGCGCCGCGCCTCGTCCAACCAAGACGGCTTGGCTTCCTTACAGGCTCTTTGTCGCGGTCTGGCATGGCCCGATGGTGTGGCGTAGATGCCCGGTTGCTTGAGCTAGATGAAGTGGTCTGCGCGAGCTGTGGCGGCCTCCTCGCAGTGCCGCTCTATGGCCTCAAGGGCTGGCCGAAACCGCCGATATTGGTTGAAGTGCCCGGCGTTGTGACAGACGCGCCTCCCGAGTGGCTTAGGTCAAGACAGAGGAGCCAGACCGATCCAGCATTTCGCGAACTTTGAGAGCCAACTTCGCTTGGGTAACCGGCTTTTCCAGAAGATCAACGCCTTCATCGAGCCGCCCTTGGTGGACGACCGCATTTCGAGAATAACCCGTCATGTAAAGTATTTTAAGCTCTGGTCTTATCTGTCGCTCGTCGGCCCAATTCACGGCCGTTTATGCCGGGCATCACGACGTCTGTGAGGAGCAGATTCACCTGCTCATCTTGTTGTAAAAGGATGGTCAGCGCAGCTTGCGCCGTACCGGCCGATAAAACTCGATAGTTGAGATCCCGCAATACGTCTGCGACGTAGGTCCTGAGGTCAGGGTCGTCCTCAACGACGAGGATCGTCTCTGTTGGTTCGCTTTTCGCTAGGGGTTGGTCGTCACTTTCGATGGTAGGTTGCACGGCACCATGATAGCGAGGAAAATACATGCGAATGCTCGTGCCTTCGCCAGACTCGCTGCAGATTTTTACGTTAACCGCCGTTAACGGCTTGGTAGATCGCTGGAGACGGACCGATCCGTTCTCGTTCGACGATTCGAACAGCAGCTTGTCTGCCTGACGGATGAGAGCTTCGCACTCGGGGCTTCAGCCGAGAGATCCCTTCAGTGCCTGTATGGGCCACGCGATAGCAGACGCGGCATGAATTTTACCCACGTACTCGGTTCCTACGCTTACACCGGGATCATCGCGCTATTTCTTGTCAGCTACCATTACATCCGCAACCTACAGAAGGTGTGACCAATGTGCAACGAGCGCTTGGCTTCACCACTGCAATGTCGGCAACCGAACAATCCGGCCCACGACCTACGCGGTACAATCGGCGCGGCCAATTAATGAGGGCCTGTGGATGACCTTTTCAAGCTCGAAAGATCAGACCTTATTGTCTCTTTGGGAAAGTGTGCAACGACAAGTGTTGGCTGATCGCTCGAATGGCCGCCGCTCCCGCATTGCTGGCGACAATCTGCGCAACTATGCAAAGTTGCTCCGTTCGGAAATGGATCGGCGGGAGCTCAAGTACACCTCCATCAACTCGACTGAATGAAACAGAGGGTGCCGACGGGGCACACAGAAGATGAGGGAGATGCATGAGCAGTTCAAGAAGCTCCGCAACGATGCCGCCGACTGCAAATCGATCAGCGATGTCATAGACCTGCAAAAAAGAGAATTGTTCGCGAGGCTTGCCGATCACCTGAGCGTGTTGGCTTCAGAGGTCGAGCGCGCCATTGCTGCGGCAGTCTCTAGCGCCCAACCCGAGCTATAAAGGTGCGCTGGCATCCATGATCGAGGATGCCATGGTCAGTAAAGCGCGACTTCGCGACGGCGGGCTACCTGGCATCAAGTAATCTCGTTCGCGTCGCCTATTCCTGTATGCGGTGCCGAGCGGTCTCCTTGCGGCGCTCCGCGCGACGGGGCACGATGTTATCGAGACCTAGATCGAGGTGTCGAAAGACGAACGTACGCGCCCATTGTGCCGCACAATCTGTCCTGGTCAGGTGTAAGGGAGCATGATGTTGGCAGCCGCCCACTCGGAGGCCCCATCACGGATTGTGGCTGCGACCACGCCAGCGTAACTCGCTGATGTTGAGGTGCTTGTCATAGAGGCACCTCAAGCTGCGCGTACGGTGGTCAGGAACTTCTCGACCTCTGTCTTTAACCTCGCGCTGTCGTTTGACAACGTTTGCGCCGAAGCGAGCACCTGACATGAGGCTGAACCGGTTTCCGTGGCTCCCTGCTGCACCTCCGTGATATTGGAGGCGACCTCATGGGTACCTTGCGCAGCCTGCTGGATGTTGCGCGATATCTCTTGCGTGGCCGCGCCCTGTTCCTCGACCGCGGATGCGATTGCGGAGGAAATTTCCGAGATCCGGCTGATCGTGCCGCTGATTTCCTTGATCGCGACGACGGAATCCTGGGTGGCCGCCTGTATATCGGTGATCTGATGACTGATCTCCCCAGTCGCCTTCGCGGTCTGTTCGGCGAGCGCCTTGACTTCGGAAGCAACGACAGCGAAGCCGCGTCCGGCCTCGCCGGCCCGCGCCGCTTCGATCGTCGCGTTCAGCGCCAAAAGGTTAGTCTGTCCTGCGATCGTATTGATCAGTTCGACCACGTCGCCAATGCGGGTTGCCGCCTGTGACAGCTTGTTGACACGATCGTTGGTTTTCTGTGCCTGGTCCACTGCCGCGCCGGCAATCCTGGCTGCGTCCTGCACCTGGCGACTGATTTCAGTGACTGATGAACTCATCTCTTCGGTCGCGGAAGCAACCGATTGAACGTTGGTCGAGGCTTCCTCTGAAGCCGCGACGACCATGCCGGAGCGCTGCTGGGTGCTCTCGGCCGTCCTGCTCAGAGTCTTGGCGGCCGCCTCGAGTTCGGTCGAGGATGACGACAGCGTCTCGATGATCTCTCCGACCGCAGCCTCGAACCGGCCAGCGAGTTGTTGCATGTCAGTCTTGCGCTGGGCGGCGGCACGAGCCTCCGATTGCGCCTGTACGGCACGCAGCCGGTCGGTTTCAATCATATTGTCCTTGAAAACCTGAACCGCCTCGGCCATCTCGCCCACCTCATCAGCCCGGCCCAGACCGGGGATCGCGGTGGACGTATCGCCTCCCGCAAGCCTGCCCATGGCGGCGGTCATCCCCTGGATCGGGCGCGCGATCGCGCCAGCAGTGAGCAGCGCAATGGTGGCGCCGAGGCCCAGTCCTGCCGCAAGCAAGCCCCAGAGGACCAGCTTCAGGAACGATATACTCGTCTGCACCTGGTGGCTTTCCTCGGCCAGCATCCTGTTCTGGTTCATCTTGATGCCTCCAGAGCGGGTGCCGTCGGCACCCTTCGGCCCGTCAAGCAGGTCGAGAATCTTCAACGCCCGCGGCGCCGCTTCCGCTACGAGAATATGCACAGGCGCGTTCCAGTCCGCGGACTCCCTGAAGGCGAACATCTTCTCATAAAGGGGGACAAATTCGCCCCGCGCCTTCGTGATCTTCTCGAAAGAGAGCAGCTGAGACGGCGTGAGCAGGTTCTTCTTCGCACTCACCGCGGTATAGCCGTTGTCGAAGAGCTCCCAGGGTTTGAAGAATTTTTCCTTGTCGTGCTTTTCACCCGACAAGAGGTACATGCGAAGTTGAGCGGTCGCGGCGGCAAAATTGCCCCGCGTGTCTGCCATGGCTTTCAGCAGTCTCTTCCGCTCCGCCGTCGCCTCCAGGCCTTCCTCGTCGTTGATCATCTTGGTGATCTCGGAAAAGATTGTTTCGGCGCGCGGGCCGGCTTCGGTCACCAGTAGCTTAGTTGCTGGATATGCCTCGGAAGTGAACGCGACAGCTTCGGCCTTGTCCTGGGCAGCTCTGAATTCTGCGAGCAGGGCCTTAGCCTCGGTCCATTTTCGGCTGTTCTCAGGGTTGGTAAAATGTACAGCCTTCTCATCGAAACCAGCAACTGTGGCATCCATTTCCTTCCACATCGCGGCCCGATCGAGCCTGCCTTGCGGATTTCCCGTCAAGAGATAGCCACGCAATGTCGCCAGTGTCGAATAGAGATTACCAACCAGCTCTGTGCTCGCGAGCGCGACGGGTGTGCGCAGGTTCACCATGCGATCGACAGTCGTGGAAATCCCGCCGACGGCAAACACCGTGTATCCGACAGAAAGCGCGATGATCGCGCACACAGCAAAAAAACCCGAAATCAGTCACGCCCATGAATACGAAGTTTGAATTGGAAAGGCATGGCAACACTCCGCGGGTCCTCGGACCCCTAAAAAAGGTCAGTAGGTGACGCGCCTGGTCGGCGCAGCGGCGAGCTCACTGGATTACGACCGCAACGCACGCTTCTCGAGCGTCTACTTCAGCGTGTGATCGATGGTGACGACAATTCCCTATGAGCGGGTTAAGAAATTGACCCTCATATTCCTTGTGCGCGCAAAAATTTTTACTTTGAGCGGTATCATCTGAAACTCAGGTCGCGCACTCCTCGCAAATTTTTCGCTGACTCGGCCGCGGAATGCGCGCGCAGCCCAAAAACTGAGACCAAGACTGTCAGTCAAACCGATTTATGGAAACTGAGAGCGAGCAAGATTGCGACAACCTGTCTCATCATCATCGTTGCCGAACCGCAGGCTTGCCCACAGATCGGAACAAGAACTCAACTCCGGCTTCGGGCGGCGGCTTTTCCGTTGTTCAGCTTAGGGCCCGATTCTGTTGAAAAAGGCAGCTGTTGCGACGCAGAGATATCAGTGATTCAGTCTGTCTAATTGGCAGGACTGAAGATCATGATGGGGCATCGGCAAGT
>NZ_JADPKE010000048.1:0-1266 GCF_023073795.1 Bradyrhizobium sp. 159
ATCAATTTTGCGCGCTCGAAGCGCAGTGAGTCAGGCGGTCTGATTGCTACCGGGAATGTCGTCATTCAGTGTTCATCCAGATTGCACCCTGCCTCCTCGGCGGCTTTCTTTTTCCGCCGATGAGCTCTTAAGATTAAGATTTCAGCATTGCGGCCGGTGCCTGATAGATGCCGCCCTTGACTAGCAACGCCCAGATGGTGCGCGCAATCTTGTTGGCGAACGCCACTGATACGACCTTGACCGGCCGGCGTTGCAGCATGGTCCGAACCCAGAGCGGGACTTTCAAGCCTCGTTTGGCAAGCTTGATGATAGAAGTTGCACCGACGATTAAGAGCGTCCGTAGTTGCCGATTTCCCCGCTTCGATATCGCGCCGAGCCTTTCTTTCCCACCGCTCGATTGTGCTCTCGGCGTCAGACCCATCCAAGCCGCAAAATCTCGTGCAGTGGCAAAGCCACGAGCATCCAAGACCGATGTCCGAACGGTAGCGGCGATGAGAGGACCAACACCGGGAATGCTCATCAGACGCCTCGCATCGGGATCCTTTCTGACGGCAACCAAAATCTCTCTATCGAGCTTCTCTATGCGGTTTGTAAGTAGCTCAATCTGTTCAGCGAAATGGATCAGGGCAAAGCGGGCGGTGGTGGGGATCCTGTCGTCTTCCCCCTCCCGGAGCAATCCCAGAAGTTTCGCGATGCTTGCCATGCCCGTCCCCGCGATAATACCCAACTCGGCCATGTGCGCGCGCAGAGCATTGGCAGTCTGGCTCCGCTGTCTGATCAGCAGCTCTCGCGCCCGCAGAATCATACCGGCTGCTTGTTGTTCGGCAGTCTTCATCGGTACGAACCGCATCGTCGGACGGGTGACAGCCTCACAAATGGCTTCTGCATCCGCCATGTCGGTCTTATTTCGTTTGACATAAGGCTTCACATAGGCCGGTGGCATCATGCGGACCGAATGCCCCAGCGCCGCGATTTCGCGCGCCCAATGATGTGCACTCGCACAAGCCTCCATGCCGACCAGGCAAGAGGGGAGCGCTCGAAAGAACGGCAGCACCTGCGATCGTCGCAACATGCGGCGAACCAATACTCTCCCGTCGCTGCCGATCCCGTGCACTTGGAAGATCGACTTGGCCAAATCCAAACCTACTGTGATAATCTTCTCCATTGGAACGGTCCTTCCTTTGTGGCGCCTCTCGAAGCGACCACGTTAGGCACTTTTGATGCCGGTTCGAAGGGCCGTTCCACACCATCACTTTTGATGCAGTT
>NZ_JADPKE010000016.1:0-5086 GCF_023073795.1 Bradyrhizobium sp. 159
CTACCGAGCTCGCTTGGCTGCTCGCCGCCCATCTAAGGCTCCTAATTCGCCGTCTAGCCAGACCTTGATAGCGTCCACGCGCTTTTTGAGTCAGGCTCTGAGGAGCCCGCAAAGCGGGCGTCTCGAAGGATCGAGGCTCAACTGCAACAGCACGGGACTTTCATGGTTCGAGACGGCGCTGACGCGCCTCCTCACCATGAGGGCTGGCTGCCGGGCTAGTCCCCGTGCCATCCGCAGGCGCGGAGGCGCTCGTGCATGTGGGGCGGGGCCGGCGCCACGACGCGGATCGGCTCCTTGTTCCGGGAGATCGGCACCACGATCTCGCGGGAATGCAGGTGCAGGCGCGGCTCGCCGAAGCGCGGGCCGTTGCCGTAAATGTTATCGCCGATGATCGGCCAGCCGGTCGCGGCCGAATGCACCCGCAATTGGTGGGTCCGGCCGGTCACCGGTTCCATGGCGAGCCAGGCGAGGCCCGCGCCCCGGCCCATCACCTTCCAATTGGTGATCGCCTTCTGCCCTTCGGGATCCGGCTTCTGCCACCATCCGCGCTCGGCATTGAGGCGGCCGAGCGGCATGTCGATGGTGCCTTCATCTTCATCAGGGCCGCCCTCGACCACGGTCCAGTAGGTCTTGCCGATCTTGCCGTGCTTGAACAGCAGGCCGAGCGAGGCGGTGGCTTTGCGATGGCGGCCGAGCACGAGACAGCCTGAGGTGTCCTTGTCGAGCCGGTGAGCCAGCACCGGCGGCCGCGGCAGACCGAAGCGCAGCGCGTCGAAGGAGGCTTCGAGGTTCGCCCCGCCCTTGGGGCCGCGATGCACCGGCAGGCCGGCCGGCTTGTCGATGACCAGCATCAAGCCGTCGCGATGGAGCACGCGGGCCAAAATCTCATCAGCGGTCAATTCGGGAACATCGAGCAATTGCAAGACTTTCGTTTAATCGTCGGAACGGCTAACACACCCCCACCATGAACGATACCTCCGAGACCCCCAAGCTGAGCTGGTGGCGCCGCCTGTCCGACGGGCTGAAGCGCACCTCGTCCTCGCTCGGGACCGCGGTCGCCGATCTCGTCACCAAGCGCAAGCTCGATCGCGCCATGCTCGACGACATCGAGGACGTGCTGCTGCGCGCCGATCTCGGCACGCAAGTCGCAGTGCGGATCGCGGATGCCGTCGGTACGGGGCGCTACGACAAGGCGATCTCGGCGGACGAGGTCAAGGACGTGGTCGCCACCGAGGTCGAGAAGGTGCTCGCGCCGGTGGCGAAGCCGCTCGAGATCGATGCGGGCAAGAAGCCGTTCGTCATCCTCGTGGTCGGCGTCAACGGCTCCGGCAAGACCACCACCATCGGCAAGCTGTCGCAAAAATTCGCCTCCGAAGGCCGCAAGGTGATGCTGGCTGCCGGCGACACCTTTCGCGCGGCGGCGATCGAACAGCTCAAGGTCTGGGGCGAGCGCACCAAGACGCCGGTCATCGCCGGCGCGCAAGGCTCGGATTCGGCGAGCCTTGCCTTCAGCGCGCTGACGGCAGCAAAGGAGCAGAGCGCCGACGTCCTCCTGATCGACACCGCGGGTCGGCTTCAGAACAAGGCCGAACTGATGAACGAGCTCGAGAAGGTCGTGCGCGTCATCCGCAAGGTGGATGCCACCGCGCCGCATGCGGTGCTGCTGGTGCTGGATGCCACCGTCGGCCAGAACGCGCTGTCGCAGGTCGAGGCCTTTCACCGCACCGCCGGGGTCACCGGCCTCGTGATGACCAAGCTCGACGGCACCGCGCGCGGCGGCATCCTGGTGGCGCTGGCGGAAAATTTCAAACTGCCGGTGCATTTCATCGGCGTCGGCGAGGGCGTCGACGATCTCGCGCCCTTCACCGCGCGCGATTTCGCCCGCGCGATCGCCGGAATCGAAAGTTGAGAATGGACAAGACCCAGCCGCATCCGTTGTTCAAGCTTGCGACCGAGCTCGGTCCGCTGCTCGTGTTCTTCTTCGTCAATGCCAGGTTCAACCTGTTCGCCGCGACCGGTGCCTTCATGGTGGCAATCGTGGCGGCGATGGCCGCGTCCTATATGGTGACGCGGCACATCCCGATCATGGCGATCGTGACGGCCGTGATCGTGCTGGTGTTCGGCACGCTGACCCTGGTGCTACACGATGAGACCTTCATCAAGGTCAAGCCGACCATCATCTACGGCCTGTTCGCCGCGATCCTCGGCGGCGGCCTGCTGTTCGGCCGCTCCTTCATTGCCGTGATGTTCGATCAGGTGTTCAATCTGACGCCGCACGGCTGGCGCATCCTGACGCTGCGCTGGGCGCTGTTCTTTGCCGGCATGGCGGTGCTGAACGAGATCATCTGGCGCACCCAGAGCACGGACTTCTGGGTGAACTTCAAGGTCTTCGGCGTGACGACGCTGACCATGATCTTCGCCGTCGCCCAGTTGCCGCTGACCAAGCGCTACCACCTTGCGCCGGCGTCGCTGGAAGCGAGCGAGGCCGAGGCGGGAGATGTGAGCAAGGGCTAGGGCGAAACGTCGCCCCACGTACCGCTGTCATTCCCCGCGCAAGCGGGGAATTCAGTACGCCGCGGCTTCTCCGTATACTGCTGACGTCTCTGGAATACTGGATCGCCCGATCAAGTCGGGCGATGACAGTTCAGTGTGTCGCACGAGAGCGCGGAGCTAGCTCCCCGCTTTCAACGCCTTCTCCAGCTGCGGCAATAACACGGTGCGCAGATTGTCCGGCGTGATCGGTCCAACCAGCTTGTAGACGATGGTGCCCTCGGGGCCGACGACGAAGATCTCCGGCACGCCATAGACGCCCCATTCGATCGAGGCGCGGCCGTTGGCGTCCACGCCGACGCGGCTGAACGGGTTGCCATAGCGCCCGAGGAAGCGCCGCGCGTTGTCGGCCGCGTCCTTGTAGTTGATGCCGACGAGCTGGAAGCGCTTGTCCTTGGCGAGCTCGGTCAGCAGCGGCGCCTCGTCATGGCAGGGCACGCACCAGGACGCCCAGACGTTGACGAGGCTGACCTTGCCCTTGAACGCGGCGGGATCGAGCCCCGGCACCGGCGCATTGTCAGCCTGCAATCCTTCGAGCGGCGGCAGCAGGGTTTGCGGCGCAGGCCGTCCGATCAGCGCGGACGGAATCCGCGAGGGATCGCCGCTGCCGAGCCGAAACCAGAACAGCAGGGCCAGCGCGATGAAGGCGATCAGCGGCAGCACCATCAGGAAGGTGCGACGCTGCTGCGTCGCCTGGCTCGATGGATTGCTCATGATCTGTCCGTCGCGCTGCGGCCGGAGCGGCGGGTAACGCCGCTGCGATCGAGCTCGCGCAGGCGCGCAATCTGGCTGCGGTAGTCGAGCATGACCCAGCCGATCAGGAGCACGACCACGAGGGCCGCTGCGGCATAGGACATCACGATGAACGACGCGTATGGGCCGAGCGTTATCATCACGCAGCCCCAGCTTCTTTTGACGCGTTTTCTTCACGCGAACCGGCGCTTAACTCGCTCGAAAACGCGACGCGGCTCGCCTGCACCATCTGCAGGGAGCGGACACGGCGGCGCAGGATCTCGTTGCGCATCGCAGCTAAGTGCAACGTGACGAACAGCAGCGTGAAGGCGATCGCCATCACCAGCAGCGGGATCAGGAACGATTTGTCGAGTGCCGAGCCGCCGATGCGCATCACCGAGGCCGGCTGATGCAGCGTGTTCCACCAATCGACGGAAAACTTGATGATGGGCAGGTTGATGGCGCCGACCAGCGTCAGCACCGCGGCGGCGCGTGCCGCGCGCGAGGGATCGTCGACCGCGCGCCACAGCGCCATCAGGCCGAGATACATCAGGAACAGGATCAGCACCGATGTCAGCCGCGCGTCCCATTCCCAATAGGTGCCCCACATTGGCCGTCCCCACAGCGAGCCGGTGAGCAGCGCGAGGAAGGTGAAGGCGGCGCCGATCGGCGCTGCCGCTTTGGCGGCGACATCGGCGAGCGGATGCCGCCATACCAACGTGCCCAGCGAGGCGATGCTCATGACGCCCCACACGAACATCGAGAGCCAGGCATTGGGCACGTGGATGAACATGATCTTCACCGTCGCGCCCTGTTGAT
The DNA here is from genome assembly GCF_023073795.1 of Bradyrhizobium sp. 159. Lineage (NCBI taxonomy): Bacteria > Pseudomonadati > Pseudomonadota > Alphaproteobacteria > Hyphomicrobiales > Nitrobacteraceae > Bradyrhizobium > Bradyrhizobium sp. 159. The sequence continues at coordinate 4,102 of NZ_JADPKE010000016.1, forward strand.
AATCGTCGGGCGCAAGCGCTGATTGGTACAGGCCGATGGTGAGCAGGATGACGGTCGCAGCCGCAAGCCACGGCAGCAGGCGCGCTGTTAGTGCGAGGAACCGCGTGGGATTGGCGAGGTCGATCAGCGTCATGGTTATTGTGATAATGATCCGGGAGCGCTCAGGCAATCAGCACGAAAGTGCGTCGCGAGAGTTGATGGGGGTCAAGGTGAGGCGAGCTCATCTCAGTCGAGTCCATGCCGCAGGCTCGCCGCCGCCGCGAAAGGGCCGACGACGAGGCTGACCAGCGACACTGCGCAGAGGATCGAGAACGGCGCGCCGAACGTCATGGGACCGACGATCACCGCCTGCGAGGCCGCGACCCCGAAAATCAGCACCGGAATCGACAGCGGCAGCACCAGCACGGCCATCAAAAGCCCGCCGCGATGCAGCGTCACCGCCAACGCCGCGCCGATCATGCCGGTGAAGGTGAGCGCCGGGGTGCCTGCCAGCAGCGTCAGCGCCACCGCGCCGGTTGCGACCATGTCGAGGTTGAGCAAAAGGCCGAGCACCGGGGTTGCGACAATCAGCGGCAGGCCGGCGGCCAGCCAGTGCGCCAGCGCTTTCGCAGCGCAGGCCAGTTCCAGCGGCGTCCGGCTCATCGTGATCAGGTCGAGCGAGCCGTCCTCATGATCGGCCATGAACAGCCGGTCCAGCGTGAGCAGGCTCGCCAGCAGCGCACCGAGCCACAGGATGGCCGGCCCGAGCCGCGACAGCAGCGCCAGATCCGGGCCCACCGCGAACGGCATCAGCACCACCACGGTGAGGAAGAACAGCACGCCAATCAATGCCCCGCCGCCGACGCGAAGCGCGATCCGGATGTCCCGGCGGATGAGCGCGGCAAGGGCGGTCATGGGGGGCTTCCTTCGAGGCCGCGCCCATGCATGGCCGGCTGGCGCCACGGGCAAACTGCGCTCCCTCCCCCCTTGTGGGGGAGGGCTGGGG
>NZ_JADPKE010000090.1:0-230117 GCF_023073795.1 Bradyrhizobium sp. 159
AGAACAACGCGGTCTGTTCGACTTGCCGATGCCCCATCATGATCTTCAGTCCTGCCAATTAGACAGACTGAATCACTGATATCTCTGCGTCGCAACAGCTGCCTTTTTCAACAGAATCGACCCCGAGCCGAACACCGCAGCAGCGGCCGCTATGTCGGCACTCTGCCGGAGACCGAACCTCATACGGTGGCTGCGTTAACTGCTGCTTTAGGACCCAGAGCCATCCTGCGCCACACGGCTCATTTCGGCCCAGCATCGCAGTTCGTGCAACCATCGAACGTGATAAGCTGTCTCCATCCTCCTCAAGGTGCGATGAGGATCGAATGAAGCGGGGGAGTTCATAGCGGCTACTGCGGCGCTGCTCGCTTCGCAAAAGCATGCGGGGGCTCAGCTGGCTGGCCGTGCTGTTTGTGCCGCTCTTGAGGGATGAGCGGACATCTGGAGCACCCAAACTAAGCGCGTAATTTATGAGTACACGCCCTAGCCCAGCTCGAAGCTGGTGACGCCGAAGACGCGGTCGATCCGCAGCGACCGGATCGGTCCCGTGTACATCCGCGCCGTCTCGAACACTGGTTTGAGCCCGAGCTCGCCCGCGAGCGCGATGGCCTCGCGATTGACGGCGGGGACATCGAGGAACACTTCGCCGCCGGCCACACCCGCAAGCAGGGCCTGAACGATCGCTTCCGCCGCCGCGCGATCGTCGGCAACGAGCGGACCGATCTTGTGACCCGTTTGGCACGGCCGGATCACGCCCCATGCGGACAGCTTGCCGTCGCGCAGCAGCGCGCGGCCGACATGGCCTGATGTGTTGATCCAGGCGTGCAGGAACGCGCTACGCGCGGCAGGGAAGACGGTGGCATCATCGGCTTCAACACGTGCAAACGGGATGTTATCGAGGGCGACGACATCGGCAGGCGGTTTCGGTGGCGCGGCTACGGTGCCGCCATAGCGGATATTGGCGTAGGCGAGCTGGAAGCCCGATTTTCTGTAATTGTCTTGCTGCGCGACCACGCCATCGAGTCCGATCACGCGAGTGCCCGCGTGCGCGATCGCCGCGTTCCAGATGCGCAGGCCATGGCCTTTGCCGCGAAAACTCTCGCGCACGATATAGAAGCCGAGGAAGGCGAAGCGGTCATCGTAATTGACGCAGGAGACGGTCGCGACCGGCTCGCCGTCGATCTCGCCGAGAAAGAAGCCTTGCGCATCGGGGATCGCAAAGCAGGCGGCATCGGCCAGGCCCGGATTCCAGCCCTCGGCCGCGGCCCAATCGATGGGGACGGCGATCTCCTCCGGACGCAAAATGCGGATCTGCAAATCGCTCATGACGAATGCTCTCGACGATGGACCTGCCGGCGGGTCTGGCGGTAGAAGGCCTCATGATAGGTCGGGCATGCGGCTCGCCTCAACGATATTCGCAAGGGATGATCGGTCATGGCGGAGAAGGTTGCACTCGTCACCGCGGGCGGCAGCGGCATGGGGGCTGGGGCGGCACGGCGGCTGGCAGCAGATGGGTTTCGCGTCGCGATCCTGTCGTCCTCCGGCAAAGGCGAGGCGCTCGCCGCCGAGCTCGGCGGCTTCGGCGTCACCGGTTCGAACAAGTCCAACGACGATCTGAAGCACCTCGTCGAGGGCGCGATGACCAGGTGGGGACGGATCGACGTGCTCGTCAACAGCGCCGGCCACGGGCCGCGCGCGCCAATCACGGAGATCACCGACGAGCAATGGCATGCCGGGCTCGATACGTACCTTCTCAACGTGATCCGTCCCACCCGGCTGGTCACGCCAGTGATGCAGGCGCAGAAGAGCGGCGCCATCATCAACATCTCGACCGCCTGGGCGTTCGAGCCGAGCGCGATGTTTCCGACTTCGGCCGTATTCCGGGCAGGGCTTGCTGCCTTCACGAAAATCTTCACCGACGCGCATGCGGCCGACAACATCCGCATGAACAACGTGCTGCCGGGCTGGATCGACAGCCTGCCGCAGACCGAGGCGCGGCGCGACAGCGTGCCGATGAAGCGCTACGGCAAGGTCGAGGAGATCGCGGCGACGGTCTCGTTCCTGGCCTCCGACGGCGCGGCCTACATCACCGGCCAGAACATTCGCGTCGACGGCGGACTGACGCGCTCGGTTTGAGCGGACCCTCAATGTGAGGCGACGAGCCGCGCCAGTTCCGGCAGGATCTTGTAGCGCGCAATCTCGTGCGGATATTCGCCGCGATTGGCGAGCAGGATCAGGCCGAGCCGTCGCGCCGGCACGAGACCGATATAGCCGGAAGCGTTGTTGAGACCGCCCGGCTTGTCCACGAGGGCGACGCCGGGCAGATGCACGCTCTCCCAGGCCATGCCTTGTCCGAATTTTTCGTCGATGCGGAAGGCCTCATGCTGCGTCATCCGCAACGCCTCGCGCAGATGCGGATCGAGCGAGCGGCCATCGACGCAGGCGGCAACGAAGCTCGCGAGATCCCGCGCCGAAGAGAACATCTGGCCCGTGCCGGAAAAGTCAAAATAGCTCTGCTGGTTGCCGATCGGGCCGATTGCCATGCCCTGGTCCGAATAGCCCTGGACCACGCGCCGCATCCAGGCCTCGTCCATGACAGCGCGGTTGTCTTCGCCGCGCTCGGGGACACAGGTCGCGGTCATGCCGAGCGGTCCAAGGATGCGCTGTTCGAACAGGGTCGCGATCGGAGCGCCGTAGCGGCGCTCGAGCACGAGCTGAAGCAGGACGTAGCCGGCGTGGGTGTAGATGCGCTGCCGTCCGGGTGCGACGCCGGGCGGCGGTGCGAAGGCGTTCAGCATGGCGATGAACTGGTCGCGCGTAAACTGCTCGTCCGGCCAGGGCGGATGATCGGTCGGCAGCAACAGCCCCGAGGTGTGCGTGACCAGCTCGCCGATGGTGACGCGGCGGACGTAGTCGCCGTTCAGCTCGGGAAGGTATTTCGGCAAATGGTCGTCGAGCCCCAGCTCGCCGCGCAGCGCACCGAGCGCCACGAGAGTCGCCTCGAAGGGTTTTCGCAAGGAGGCGACATTGAACAGCGTGTCCGGCGTCACCGGCCGTTTTGCCGCATCATCGGCAAAGCCGTAGGTGAAGAACTCGACATGGCGGCCGGCATAGAGCGCGGCGGCAAGGCCGCCCGCATGATCCGGCGTCGCGGTCGCCGTAAGCCCGTTCGCGACGATGTCGCGCATCTGCGCAATCATGTCGGAATCCGCCGAGGCGCGGCCGGGCAAGGCCAGTGCGAGTGGAACGAGCGCTGCCCGGGAGAGCGCCCTCCGGGTGAGGTGCGATGAGGTGGCAACAGACGGCACGGCTCTGACGCATGATGTGATGCCCCCGCCGGGCCCTTCTTAACGTGACGGCGCGCACGCCCCAATTCACGATTGCGCGTTGAGGGTTCCGCCTGGCGGGGCCCGAGACCGAATCACTTAGCCTGTGGGCTAACAATGATTGACGCGAAACGGTGCTGGCGCTATAGTTAGCTTCATGGCTAACCAATTGTCCCGGCTCGATCAGATCTTTGCCGCGCTCGCCGACCCCACGCGGCGGGCGATCGTGATGCGGCTCTGCGCGGGCGAGGTCTCCGTCGGCGAGCTCGCCGATCCCTTCGACATGGCGCTGCCGAGTTTCATGAAACACATCCATGTGCTGGAGACGAGCGGGCTCGTGCTGTCGGAGAAATCCGGCCGCGTCCGTACCTGCCGCCTCAGCCCGGATGCGCTGATCAGCGCGGAAGACTGGTTCCAGCAGCAGCGTGCCGTCTGGGAGATGCGGCTCGACCGGTTCGCAGTCTATGTGATGAAGCTCAAGAAAGAGAAGGAAAGGGCGGCCGCCAAGCGTCCGTCCCGGACAACCAAACGGAAAGGTTCTGAGTGATGACGAGTTCTGCCAATGCCGCCCTGTCGCAATGGTCGCTCGACCGCGAGATCGTGATGTCGCGCGTGATCGACGCGCCGCGCGATCTCGTGTTCGAGGCCTGGTCCGATCCGAAACACCTGCCGCAATGGTTCGGACCGAAGGGGTTCAAGGTCGAGACCTTCGAGATCGACGTGCGCGTCGGCGGAGTCTGGCGCTTCAACATGGTCGGCCCCGACGGCACCGTCTATCCGAACCGCATGCGCTTCCGCCGCATCGAGCGGCCGTCTCTGATGGAGATGGATCACGGCGCCGACCAGGACGACGATCCCGGCCTGTTCCGCTTCACCGTCACCTTTGCCGAGCAAAGCAACGGCAAGACCGTGCTGACGCTGCGCCAATTGGCCTCGAGCACCGAGCAGCGCGACGCCATGATCGGATTCGGCGCCGTCGAATACGGCTACCAGACACTGGACAAGCTGGCGGGGTATGTGGCCGGGATGAAGGGCTGAGAAGGGCCGCACTCATTCCGAGGTCGATGCTTCGCATTGAGCTAGCTGAACGCGTTCTAGGTTCAGCAGCTCGGAAGGTTCTAAGTTCGGTAGCTCGGCAAGACCGGTGCGGCCCCGGCGGAGAGAATTCGGCGGGGTCGCATTAACGCGTGGCTCGGTCGTGCTCGGCTTTCGGAGGACCTGACCGATTGTCCCGCTAGCGTCGCGGTGTGGTGCCGTCTGACGGTGGGGTAGTCTCGTTGCGCATGCCTTTGGGACTGGAGGCACCTTGTCCGCCGCGCTCCACATGCGTGATGTCGCCACCGCCGCCGGCTCCGGAACCGCCTGCGCCCGCACCGCCTCCATCGCCCGAACCTGCGCCGGCTCCCGCGCCGGCACCCGCGCCGGCGCCGGCACCAGCTCCGCCGCCGGCGCCCCCAGCACCACCACCGGCGCCGCCGCCGCCCGCTTGTGCGAACGCTGCGCCGACTGAAGCGCCGGCCAGCATCGCGGCCGTGAAGATCGTCAGAAATGTCTTACGCATGATCTTGCTCCTTGAAGTTTTACCACGGACCAATCACGCGCGTCGCCAACCGTTCCTACGTTCATTGATGTTGGAGGACCTTCCGGCGGTGGACCGGAACGCCCGGCTCCGATGCAGGTCGCCTGCGGCAATCAGCCCGGTACCCTTAGGAACAATCGCCCCTTCTTCCTGGTTGCGGCACGAAGCCACTCAAACGGAGGACAGGAAAATGGCTGACGCAGCCCGCGATACGTTCGTGGTCGGACTACGCAACGCGCACGCGATGGAAATTCAAGCGAGAGAACTGATGGAGCGCCAGTCGGAGCGGCTGGACGAATATCCCGAAGTCAAGGCAAAGGTCACCGCGCACCTTCAAGAAACCAATGAGCAACTGAATCGGCTGGAGAAGTGCCTCGAGGCCTGCGGCGAGAGCACGTCCAGCCTGAAGGACACGACGCAGTCGGTCATGGCCAATATGATGGCGATGGCGCATTCGGTCGCCGGCGACGAGATCCTCAAGAATACCTTCGCCAACAACGCGTTCGAGAATTTCGAGATCGCCGCCTACAAGTCGCTCCTGACGCTCTGCGGCGCCGCCGGAGCGCCCGAAGCCAAGCCGCTGCTCGAAGCCTCGTTGAAGGAAGAGCAGCGCATGGCCGCCTGGATCGACTCAAATGTCGAGAAGGTGACCATGGAGTACCTGACGCATCAGCGCCAGGCCGCGTAGTTCTCCGCGTTCCCAGGATATCGAACCACCGGCGCGCCAGGGCGGCCGGTGGTTTCTCACGATTGCCAACGGGAGCGAGCGTTCGGCCCCGAGGAACGATCGCTGCACTCCGGCTTTGGCAGTGATGACGCACATCATCTTCAGTGACTATCGCAACCCCGCCGCCGAGCAGGCCTTCGAGATTGCCTGGGATTTTCTCGCGCGAACTGGCGCCATTCGCGACGAATTCGAGGCCTGCGCGTTCCTGGCCCAACGTATCGCCGTGATGGTAGACGAGGGTCAGACGAACCGGATCCGCATGGCCAATCGCGCGATCTCCGAATATCAGCATCAAGTCGACGAAGCCGATAGCCTCATCCGCAGCGGCGGCCGCCGTGCCGAGGGACGTTCCTGACCGTCATTCGCCTTTGAGGCCGGCGTCGCGGATCAGCTTGGTCCATTTCCGCGTCTCGTTGTCGATGAATTGGCCGAACTCGGTCGCGGTGCCGGGGCGCACTTCGAGGCCCTGGGCGGTCAGCTTGTCCTTGATTGCGGGTTCGGCGAGCGCGCGCAGCACCTCGGCCTGGAGCTTGTTGACGATCGTGCGTGGTGTCGTCGATGGCGCCATGAAGCCGTACCAGCCGGCGGCGGCCACGTTGGGAAAGCCCTGTTCGCGCAAGGTCGGCGCCTGCGGGTAGAGCGCGCTGCGCTCGGGCGAAGCGACGCCGAGCACGATGAACTTGCCGCTCTGGATGTAGGGCAGCGCGGTCGGCAGCGCCGTCAGCGTGGCGTCGACGCGGCCGGCGAGCAGCTCGGTGTAGGAGGCGGCATCACCGCGGAACGGGATGTTGAGGCCCTTGACGCCGGCGTCCCGGAACAGGAGCTCGCCGGCAAGGTGCGGCTGCGAGCCCGCGCCGGGCGAAGCGAAGGTGAGGCCGTCGGGCTTCGATTTGCCGTAGGCGATCATCTCCGGCAGCGTCTTGAACGACGCGTCCGCGCTGATAATCAAGAACAGCGGCGCGATCACCGCCATTGCCACGGGTTGCAGATCCTTTCGCTCGTAGGTCAGCTTGCCGAACAGCGCTTCGGCGGTGGCATAGGGAGCTGCGACATAGAGAATGGTGTAACCGTCGCCCGGCGCATGCGCGACCAAAACGTTGGCGATGCGCGTGCCGGCGCCCGGCTTGTTCTCGACGATGAACTGCTGGCGCAGGCTGCGGCCGAGCTCCTCCGCCAGGAGACGCAGCGAGATATCGTTGGAGCCGCCGGGCCCGTAGGGTGAGATTAGCCGCACCAGACGTGACGGCCAGGCGTCCTCAGCGCGAGCGGAAAATGGCGGGTTCGCCAGGCAGGCGGCGAGGGCGCCCAGCAATGTTCGGCGTGTGATGATCATGATGGCCTCCCCGACGTGGGGCGCCAGCTTGTTTGTTCATGTCCTGGCGCCCTTCTTGTCTTGCTTGCGTGTCTCGGCTGCCGGCTCCGCCGCCTTGACGGTCGCACGGATGCTGTCGGCGAGCGCCGCGATGCGCGGGCCGATCTCGCCCTCCAGCTGCCCCGGCTGGAGTCGGAATGCCGGGATGCCGCAATTGATCGAGAACGACTGCTTCGCTTCGCTCGCGTGAAACAGCGGCGCGGCGACGGCGTGGATCGAAGCCATATACTCGCCCCAGCAGGTGCAGAAGCCGCGGCTGACGCATTGAGCGAGGCCCGCTCGGTATTTGTCCTGGAAGGCGGCCCACAACTCGGAATCTTCGGCAGCGATGCGCCGTTCCAGTTGGGCCGCTTCGGCCGGCGGCAAGATCGCTGCCGCGGCGCGGCCCATGGCGGTCATTACAACCGGAATCGGCATGCCGATGTCAGGGACGTGCGGGCCGACGTCGCCGGAGCGCGCAGTCTCGACATAGATCATGGAGGTCGCATCCAGCAGCCCGATCGAGACGGTGCCGCGGACACTCTGCGCGAGCTCCTGCATCATGGGCCGTGCAATCTGGCGAAATTGCATGTCGGCGAGCAGCGGATGCGCCATGCGCAAGGCCCGTGCGCCGACGCGATATTTGGCGCGCTCGGGGACGGAGCGGAGATAGCCGAGCTCGGCCAGCGTGTGAGTCAGCCGCGCCACTGTCGGTCGCGGAATCCCGGTCAGTGTCGACAGCTCCATGTTGCCGAGCTCCGTTGCTCCGGCCCTGAAGGCTTCGAGCACCACGAGGCCCTTTGCCAATGTCGTCGCAAACGCAGCGTCGTCTGCGCTGTCGGCGAGCACCGCGGCGGCCGACGAAGAGGCGAGGAGCGGTTTGGAGCGGGATCGGGCCATCCGGGCTTTAATGAACCGCGCGGGGACGGTTGTCCAATAAATTCAGAAAATACGCCGTTTCTGTCCAGTATGCGGACAAAGATAAATCCCTCCAGCCTGGTCAGGAGCCGCACGGAAGGTGCCGCTACACACACATTTTTGTCGTGATTCCACGGCGTCTTGTGACAGGATTATTACGAACACATGTCACATCGATTACAGCGGAGCGATTCATGTTGCAGTGGCAGGCACGGTCAAATCCCCTCGCGTGGTGGTGGGGGTCCCTGACGCTGGTCAGCGCTGCCAATATCCTCGTCTGGTTCATGCTGTACCGCGAGTTCTACCCGACCGTTGCGGGCAGCCTCAGTGGCGGCTCGGATATCGGCCTGATGTTCCTGCTGTGCGCGGCCTATGTGTTCGGTTGCGCGTTTCGCTCAGTGCTGCCGCGCGCCGATGTGCAGCGCATCTGCCTGTTCGATACCTGGCTGTCGAGCGTGTTCGTCGGCCGTACGGTCGCAACCGTCGCCGAAGTCTGCTTCGCGGCGCAATGGGCGATCATTCTGCATCAGCTCGGGACCATGACCGGCGCGCAGACCGCGGTGAACATCGCGCTCGTGATCGTGCCGATCGTCATCATCGCGGAGTGCTTCTCCTGGTACGCGGTGGTGACCACCAACTTCCTCTACAACGCAATCGAGAATTCGCTGTGGGCGGTGACCTTCTTCCTCGCCGGCATCGCACTGTGCCGCCTAATGCCGGAATTCCAGGGCGTGGTGCGCTGGGCGCTGATCGCGGGAATCGTCGGCATCGCCTGCTTCCTCGCCTTCCTCGTGACCGTCGACGTGCCGATGTATCTCAGCCGCTGGCGGGCAGGGCACGCCGAGGGCGGCAGGTTCCTGGGCTTCCTCGAAGGCCTGCACGATGTCGCGACGCGCTGGGTCGTGACTCACGACATCGCGCATTGGAAGGGCGAGCTGACCTGGATGTTCCTGTATTTCAGCGCCGCGGTGTGGTCGAGCTTGGCGCTCTGCGCACTCTACGCGATGGAAGGCTATCTGGTGCGCTATCTCGCCTGACGGTCAGATTTTCGGTTGACGCGTACTCTTGAAGCGAAGCGGCATCCAGCTTCGCTTCAAGGGGCTTTACTTGCCGACCAGGCTGCATTTGCTGCGGTCGAGCGGACGAAAGGCCTGGTCGGGCGGGATCGTCGCGACCAGCTTGACGAAATCCCAGCGACCTCTGGATTCCTCGGGCGTCTTGACCTGCACCAGGTAGAGATCGTGCACCATGCGCTGGTCCTCGCGAATGCGGCCGTTGGGCGTATAGGCATCCGACACCGGCGTCGCCTTCATCTTGGCCATCACGGACGCGCTGTCGTCGGAGTCGGTGTCCTTCACGGCTTGCAGATAGTGGCGCACGGCGGAATAGACGCCCGCCTGGATCTGCGAGGGCATCGCTTTTCTGCGCGCATAGAACGCATCGGAGAACTTCCGCGCGGCGGGCGAGACGTCCTCGAAGAAGGAGGTGACGATGAGATCGCCGCGCGTCGCCTTGAGCCCGACCGCCTCGATGTCGACGTTCTGGAACGACATCGGCACGATCTTCATGCCCTGGGCGGCGAGGCCGAATTCCTCAGCCTGCTTGATCGCGGTGGCGTTGTCGCCGGCGACGTTGATGGCCAGGATCCTGGCGCCCGAGGACTGCGCCTGCAGCAGGAACGAGCTGTAGTCGGGCGTGCCGAGCTGGGCTTTCACACTGCCGGCGACCTTGCCGCCGAGCGCAGCGATGCGCTCGCGCGCGGTTGCCTCGATCGAATGGCCGAAAGCGTAGTCCCCGGTGATGAAGAACCATGGCTCCTTGCTGGTCTGCATGATGCCGGACACAACCGCCGTCGCGGTGGAATAGGCGTCCTGGGTCCATTGCACGCTGGTCGGCGCGCAGGCTTCATCGGTGAGCTGGTTGGCGCCGGCACCGGAGACGAGGAAGATTTTGCCGTTCCCGCGCACCAGCTCCTGCACCGCGAGTGCGGCGCCGGAGCTGCCGCCATCGGCGATGGCCTGGACCCCGTCGCTGAACCATTTTCGCGCCAGCGATGCGGCGAGATCCGGCTTGTTCTGGTGATCGGCCTGCAAGATCTCGATCGGCTTGCCGTTGATCTTGCCGCCGAACTCCTCCGCGGCCATGCGCGCCGCCTCGACCGAGCCCGGGCCCATGGCGGTCGCGAACACGCCGTTCATGTCCGTGAGAACGCCGATTCGGATGGCGTCAGCCTTGATCTCGGCGTGCGCGCTGGTGCCTGCAAGTGCCAGCGCGATTAGCACAGTGGCAACGGATGTCGTGCGGAGGGTGGCCATGGCGTTTCCTGATGTCGTTATGTTTGATTGATTGGCATCGGTGATCAGGCCGGTTCGGCGATGACCGTGTTGCGCAACGTGCCGATGCCGGAGATTTCGACCTCGACGGTGTCGCCGGGGCGCATCCACAGCGGCGGCGAGCGCTTGGCGCCGACGCCGCCGGGCGTACCCGTGACGACGACGTCGCCGGGGACGAGCGGGCAGATCGTCGAGATGTAGGAGATCAGCTTGGGGATGGCGGTGATCAGGAGGTCGGTGGTGGTATCCTGCACGATGGTGCCGTTCAGGCGCGTCTGCAAGGTGAGCCTTGACGGATCTGGAATTTCGTCCGCCGTCACCAGCCATGGGCCAAAGCTGCCGCTTTCGGCAAAGGTCTTGCCGGAGAGGAACTGGCTGGTGTGGCGCTGCCAGTCGCGGATGCTGCCTTCGTTGTAGCAGGAATAGCCCGCGACATGGTCGAGCGCGCGGTGTGCGGGAATGTGCCGGCCTTCCTTGCCGATGACGAGTGCGAGCTCGCCTTCGTAGTCGAAATCGTCGCTGACCTTCGGCTTCACGATCGGCTGGAGATGGCCGACCTGGCTGCAGGCGAAGCGCGCAAACAGCGCCGGCTTTTCGGTGACGGTGCGACCGGTCTCGGCCACGTGATCGCGATAGTTGAGACCGACGCAGATAATCTTGCCGGGATCGGGGATCACGGGCGCGAAGCTGATCTTGTCGAGCGCGTGATCGGGGGCCGCGGAGTCGGCCAGCCTTGCCGCCTCGGCGAGGCGATCGGCCTCGAGCAGCTGCCGCAGCGTGGTGCACCCGGCTATGCGCGCGCCGAGATCGACGACACCGTTGTCCTTGACGGTGCCGAACGAGGGACGGCCGTCGACGATGAAAGAAAGCAGTTTCATGAGATATCCTCGAGAAAGTGTCCGCTCAGGCCGCTGACGGCACGTGGGTTGGAGGCGCAATGGGGGCGATGAGGCGGTCGAGCTCGGCCTCGTTGCGGGCGGACCCGCGCACATAGCGGTCCGGGCGAACGAGTGCGGCGATGATGCCGTGCTCGCGCAGCCAGGGGCTGATGCCGTTGGCATCCTCGCTGGTCAGGATCTTGAGCCCCGTCTGCGACAGCGCCAGGCGCGGCAGTGCGGCCGCCCTCTCGACGAGCAGGAGATGATGATAGCCGGTCCGGTCGTCGCTGCGGCGTCCGTCGCTCAGCATGAATTGCGGTGCGAGGTGTCCGGCGAGCGGCAGGTCGCCGAACGCGAGGCCGGGGCCGAGCAGGGGCTTCTTCACTTCCAACTTGACCGGCGCGTTCTCGCGCGCTTCGCCGGCGGCAAGGCCGGCCTCGATCGCCTTGGTGTTGATGATCCCGCCGAGGCGAATGGCGAGCTCGATGAACTCGCGCACATGCGGCAGGCGTTCGCTCTGATAAGTGTCGAGCAGATCGGGCGCGGCGCTCTCGCGGATCACGCTCGCCAGCTTCCAGGCGAGGTTGGCGGCATCGCGGATGCCGGCGCACATGCCCTGGCCGAGGAAGGGCGGAGTCTGGTGGGCGGAGTCTCCCGCGAGCAGCAGACGTCCGCTGCGCCATCGTTGCGCGATCACGGAATGAAACGTGTAAACCGCGGCGCGCTCGATCTCGGCATCGTCCGGCGTGATCCAGCGCGACAACAGCTCCCAGACTTTTGCCGGCTGCGTGACCTCCTGGGTGTCCTCGTCGGGCAGGACCGTAATTTCCCAGCGCCGCCGCGTGCCGGTGCCGCGCACGTAAGTTGCGGGCCGCCTCGGATCGCAATGCTGGAGGCTGTAGTCGCCGAGGTCGTCGCGCGCGCGCTTGAGCAGCACGTCGATCACAAGCCAGCGCTCGTGGAAGCCGAGGTCGTCCATGCCCGAGCCGATGAAGCGGCGCACCAGGGAGCGGGCGCCGTCGCAGCCGATCACGTAGCCGGCGCGAACTTCCCTGAGTCCTCCGTTGGAGAGGTCCTCATAGCGGACGCGCACGCCGGCCTCATCCTGATCCAGCGCGAACACGTCGCAGCGACTGCGCAAGGCGACATGTGGCCAGCGGGCGAGGCCGCCGATCAGCACGGTCTCCAGATCAGGCTGGTGGAAGCGGTAGCTGAGATTCCAGCCCATCGGTGTCGGCGTCTGCGGGCGCGACCAGTCCAGCAGCATGCGGCCGTTGGTATCGAGAAAGAGCATGCCGGGGCTGAGGATGACGTGCGGCAGGATCGCGTCAGCAAGGCCGATGGTCTGGAACACGCGCATGCATTCGTCGTCGAAATGCACCGCGCGCGGCAAATGATAAGTCCGGGCCTCGCGCTCGAGCACGAGCGTTCGCGCGCCGCACAGGCCGAGCAAATTGGCGAGCGTGGCGCCGACCGGACCGCGGCCGACGATCACGATGTCAAACTCTTCTGGGGCGGATTTATCTTGCATGGGGCTATCTTTTCCCCAAGCGGTGCGATCCCTTCAACACTGCCGCGCCAAGTGTCCGCCCAGCGGACGGCGACTAGACCTCGACGGGAATGGCTGACGCGGTCTCCTGAAGCTGGCCCGCGAACTGCGCCACCGCTTCCTCGATGCCCAGCGCGGAGCGGATCCAAATAATTGAGATGCAGCCGAATACGGTGCCGTTGCGAACGATGGGCACGGCGATCGAGGAGGTCTTGGGATTGTATTCGCCCTCGCTGCGGATCGCGTAACCGCGCGCGGCAGTCTCGGCGATCATGCGGTCGAGCCGGCCTTGGTCGAGGAAGGGGCGGTCGTCGGCCTCGTCGATGCGGCGCAAATGACTGACGATCAGATCGCGCTCGCGCGCGGGGCAGGCGGCGAGATAAGCGCGCCCCGCGGACGTTCGCAGCATCGGCAGGCGCTTGCCGATCATGCCGCGGTCGATCGAGAGGGGACTGCGCGAATGGGTGGTTTCCTGCACCACCATCGCGGCGTTCTCGTAGGTGGAGAGATCGACTGGCCAGATCAGGGTCTTGCTGAGTTCGGCGAGATAAGGCGCTGCCGCCTGACAGATCACCACGCCGGGGTCATAGCCGTCACCGAGGCTCAGCGCCCGCCGGGTCACACGAAATCGGTCGTCGCTGGCGCTGCGCGCGACATAGCCGAGTTCCTCCAGCGTTTCGAGCAGGCGATAGACGGTGGGACGGGGCAGGTCGAGCGCGCGGGCAACGTCGCCGGCGCGGATGCCGCCGGAGCGGTTGACTTCCTGCAGCACGTCCAGCCCGCGCTTGAAGGCGCGGACGCCGTCAGACTGCCGAGGCTGGCCGTTCCGCGTCCGCTCCTTGGACACTTTGTATTTCCTCCCTTGTGGCACATCCCGGCGCGCTTATTGTCGTTGCGAACGCGAGGCGATTGCGGAACGCCACCGTAGGATCGCGCGCGGCCGGTATCAAGCTCGCCGCAGTACGGCGATCGCGATGCCTTCGGGAAGGAATTCGATGGAAATCGCAGCGCTCGGGTATATCGGAATCAGTTCATCCCAGCTCGACCAATGGAGCCTGATGGCGACCGGGCTGCTCGGGATGCAGCAGGTCGATCGTGGCGGCAAGGTGCGGGCCTTCCGCATGGACGACCGCAAGCAGCGGCTGATCGTCGACGGCGGCAGCGATGCGGGCCTTGCGGTGATGGGATGGGAAGTTCCTTCGACCGCCGAACTGGACAAGTTGGCAGGACGGCTCGAAAGACATGGCACCAAGGTGACGAGGGGCTCGCGCGCACTCGCTGACGAGCGGCATGTCGGCGAGCTGATCGCGTTCGCCGATCCCGCCGGCAACCGGCTGGAGGCTTTCTGCAAGCCGGAGCTTGCGAGCGAGCCGTTCGAGCCGGGCCGCCCGATCTCGGGCTTCCGCACCGGGCCGCTTGGCATGGGGCATGTCGTGCTCAATGTGGAGAATGTCGAGGTGCTGTTGCCGTTCTATCGCGACGTGCTCGGTTTTCACGTTTCCGATTTCGGGCTGAAGCCTTACGGGCTTTATTTCTTCCACGTCAACGGCCGTCACCATTCCTTTGCGATGGTCGGATCGGGGCGGAAGGCGATGCATCACTTCATGGTCGAGCTCGGCTGCCTCGATGATGTCGGGCAGGGCTACGACCTCGCGCAGATGGACGAGGGACGCACCGCCTACACGCTGGGCCGGCACACCAATGACCACATGACCTCGTTCTACGTGAATACGCCGTCCGGCTTCTTCATTGAATACGGCTGGGGCGGACGCGTCATCGATCCCGAGGCCTGGCAGCCGCACGAGACCTCTGATGGGCCCTCCCTATGGGGTCACGAGCGGCTGCATATGCCCGAAGAGCAGCGCAAGCGGCTACGCGACATGCGGCTCGACGCGGCTGCCCGCGGCGTGCGCGTCGCCGATCCGCGTGTGCCGCCGCTCAACTGCGCGTGGCTGGACTCGGTGGTCGCGCGCGAATGATGCTCGGCGGCGCAGCTCAGGCCTCGCCGAGATCGACCTCGGTCAAGATTCCCTGGCGCAGCGCCAGCCGCACCAGCTCGATGTCGGAGCCGACGCCGAGCTTGTCCTTGATCAGCGAGTGCAGGTTCGCCACTGTCTTCGGGCTGACATGCAGCGTCGCGGCGATCTGCTCAGTCGTGTTCTCGGCGAGCAGCAGGCGGAGCACCTCGAATTCGCGCGGCGTGAGCACGTCGGCGGCCGAGCTCTCGCCGCCGATGCGGCTGAGAGCAAGCTCATGGTCGATGTCGGGGCTGATGGCGATCTTGCCGGCGAGCACGTCCTTCACCGCGCGCACCAAGGTCTCGGGTGGACTGGTCTTGGTGACGTAACCCCTGGCACCGGCGCGGATCGCCTGCACGGCAAAGCCGGCATTCTCGTGCATGGTGAAGACCAGGATCCTTGCCGCCTTGTCCCATTGCCGGATCCGCCTGACGGCCTCGATGCCGCCGATGCCGGGCATGCTGAGGTCCATGATGACGAGGTCGGGTGCCTCGGATTTGTACAGCCGGTAGGCTTCCGCGCCGTCGGCCGCCTCGGCGACGACGCGCAAACCCGGCTGTTTCTGGAGCACGGAGCGATACCCCTCGCGGACGACGGAATGGTCGTCGACCAGCAAGATGGTCGCTTCAGTCGCGCTCATGCCGCGTGCTCCAGTGCCTGCCGATCGGCGGCCGCGAGCGGAATGAACACGCGCAGTGCGGAGCCATTAGGGCCGGTCTCGAAGCTCAGCCGGCCGCGAAGCGCGGCGACGCGCTCGCGCATGCCGAGCAGGCCCATGCCGGATTTGACGGCCGCCTCGTTCGGCCGGCCGTCGTCCTCGATCGCGAGCGCGATCTCATTTTCGGCCATCGTCAGATGAAGGCTGACCTTCGTGGCCCCGGCGTGCTTGGCCGCGTTGGTGAGCGCTTCCTGCACGATCCGGTAGAGATTGGCGCTGACGGAGGCGGGCACGTTCTCGAAGGCGCCGTCGAACCGGATATCGACGCGGGTCTGGCCGCGGCTGCGGCCGTTCCACCCCGCCACCAGGCCTTCGAGGCTCGCGACAAGGCCGAGCTCGTCGACGTCGGGGGGCCGCAACCGGAACAGCGCGCCGCGCAGCGTCTCCATCATGCCGGTCGCGGTCCGGGCAATGCTGTCGCACTCTCCCAGCAGCCCCGGGCAGTCCTGCGCCGCCGTCTGGCGGGCGGACGCGGCAAGCGCGCGGATTGCGGCGAGCGACTGGCCGAACTCATCATGCAGCTCGCGCGCGAGATGGCGGCGCTCCTCGTCCTGTAGCGCGATCAGTTTCCGCGTCAGCTCGTTGCGTTCCGCAAGCGCGATGTCGAGGCTTTCGGCGAGGTGGTTGAAGACGTCGCGGATGGCAGAGAGCTCGGCGAGATCGAACGGCGGCAACCGGGTCGTGAGGTCGCCACCCGCGATTCGCTCAAGGCCGCTGCCGATCATGCGGGTGGGGCGCAGGGCGCGAGCGAGTGCGGCATAGACCAGCGCGCAGAGCAGCGGCAACGCGATCGCTAGCGCGATCATCAGGCGGCCAGCCTCGTGCCAGGCCTCGGCCGTCTGCACGGTGGGGTCGACCGAGACCACGGTCTCGCCGAGCGTCGTTCCGCGCACGATCACCGGGCGTGCCGCCTCGCGGCCGGGGTCGAACAGGCTGCGATAGAAGGCGGCGAAGGCTTGCGGCGGCGGGCTCGCCGGGGCAGGCGCGCCACTACAGAAGCGCTGAAGCATCTCGCCGCTAGCGCTCCGGAATCCAAGACACAGACCGGCGGTCATCACATGGGCCGAAACCGGATCAAGGTTCGGGAAGTCGGAGCGGGGGCTAGCTACCCACTGGACCTTGCCCTGTTGCAGCTCCAGTGTCTTCGCCACGATGGCGGCGATACCGTCGATGCGCGCATGCGCTGCGCGTTCGGCCGTAACAAGGAAATAGGCGGAGATCGCGGCGAAGCAGGCGGCCGATATTGCGGCCACGCGGAGCGTCAGACGGACCTTGAGATCGAACCTCGGGCGATTCCACATCGGCGGGCACCTGGTGCGAACGGGTTTTGTCGCTCGTCCATTAAACGGCAGAACGCAACCCGCGGGAAGCGTTCGCGTCCTTCCGCAGTGCAATGTCGTGAAATTTTCCCGGCGCTCGTCGGGACAATTACGGCTGCGTGGCCTCAGGCGACCCGTCCAGATTTGCAGGGCCGCTCCATCCCACGAGGCTCCTTCATGCACTGCTTCCGGCTGATTCTCTCTGCTTTTTTCCTCTTCGGCCTCTCTTCGTCGCGAGCCGATGCCGAGGCTGCGATTGGCGTTGCCATGGACGACTTCAGCTATACCGATACGTCGGGCGAGCCGGCCAACCAGACCGCCGCCCACGAGCGGCGGCTATCGGCGTTCATGGCCGCGCTGAGGCGGGATATCGGCACGGACCGGCGCTATCGGCTGCTGCGGTCTGCCGAGGACGGTGCGGCGTTCAAGGTCGTCGGCGGCATCCAGAAGACCAGCACGCTGGTGCAATGGGCCAAGGTCGCCGTGATCGACGTCGGCGCCAAAAGGCTCGTGATGGACAAGCTCTACACCTTCCGCGGCGACAATGATGAATCGTGGGAGCGCGCCGAGATCTTCGTGTCCCGCGAGGTCATGGCTGCGCTCGCCACGCCAGCTCCGGTCGCGCTTGCCGTGTTCGACTTCGAGCTCGAGGACATGACGGCCGCTTCCGCGATCGTCTCGGCTTCGGACGCCTCGTATCTGGCCGAGGTCAGCGCCGCCGTGCGCGAGGCGCTCGGCCATTCCGGCCGTTATCGGATCGTCGATGTCGGCGGAGGGACGGCGAGGACGGGCGCCTTGCGGGATTGCGGCGGCTGCGAGGCCGCGATTGCGCAGAAGCTCGGCGCGGACCTGTCGCTGATCGGGGTGGTGCGGCGTGTCAGCCGCACCGAATACACGCTCGGCTTCCAGGTGCGCGATGCCAAGACCGGCGCCGTGGTGGCGCGCGGCGACAGCGGCCTGCGCCTCGGCGCGGACTATTCCTGGAAGCGCGGCGCCGTGCGGCTGGTCAGCGACCGGCTGATCGAGAGTCAGCAGGCCACCGACGCTCCTAGAAAGTAAGCTGCACCTTCATCGATTGTGAGCGGTCGCTGGCGAGTTCGAAGGCGGCGACCGCGCTCTCGAACGGCATGGTGGCCGTGATCAGCGGCTTGACGTCGATCAGGCCTTCGCCCATCAGCCGCACCGCGAGCTCGAACTCGGAATCGAAGCGGAAGGTGCCGCGGAGCTGCAATTCCTTGGCGACGATGGAGTTGATCGGCAGCGTCATCTCGCCACCGAGGCCGAGCTGAACGAGCGTGGCACCGGGCCGCAATACGTCCAGCGCGGTACGGAGTGCGGCCTGGTTGCCCGAGGCTTCGAACAGCGCGTCGAACACGCCCTTGCCGGCGCGCCAGGAATCGAGCGCAGTGGCATTGGTGGCGACATTGATCGCGTGCGTGGCGCCGAGCTTCTTCGCGACCGCGAGCGGGGCGTCCGCGACATCGGTCACGACGATCTCGGCGGCGCCGCCGAAGCGCGAAACCAGGATCATCAGCGCGCCGATCGGGCCGCAGCCGGTAATCAGCACGCGTTTGCCGAGGAGAGGACCGGCCTGCTTGCCGGCATGCAGACACACGGCGAGCGGTTCGGCGACCGCAGCTTCGGCGAGCGACAGTCTGTCAGCGATCGGTACGGCCTGTGTGGCGCCGACCGTAATGAATTCGCGAAAGCCGCCTTGCACATGGGGGACGCGCATCGCGCTGCCGAGGAAGCGCATGTCGAGGCACTGGTTGTGCATGCCTTCCCGGCAATGCAGGCACTGGCCGCACGGATTGCTCGGATTGACTGCAACGCGCGTGCCCGGCCTCACCAGGGTGACGCCGTCACCGACGGAAGCGACCACGCCGGCGATCTCATGCCCCAGCGCCATCGGCTGCTGGATGCGGACCACGCCAAAGCCGCCGTGATGGTAGTAGTGCAGATCGGAGCCGCAGATGCCGCCATTGGCAATCTTGACGCGGACTTCGCCCGGTCCGGGCTCCGCATCCGGATAGAGGTCGATCCGCAGGTCGTTCGGGGCGTGAATGACGACGGCGCGCATGGTTTGTTCCTTCAGCGGTTCGCGGGTCACATCGCGGCAATCATGCCGCCGTCGACATAGATGATCTGGCCGTTGACGTAGGTGGAGGCGTCGGAAGCCAGGAAGATCGCCGCGCCGACCAGCTCATCCGGCTTGCCCCAACGTTTCGACGGGATGCGGCTCATCAGCCAGGTGTTGAAATCGGTGTTATTGACCAGCGCCTCGTTCATGTCGGTCAGCATGTAGCCGGGGCCGATTGCATTGGCCTGGATACCGTGCTGGGCCCATTCCACCGCCATCGAGCGGGTGAGATTTTTGATACCGCCCTTGGCCGCGGTGTAGGGCGCGATGGTCGGGCGCGCGAGCTCGCTGCCGAGCGAGCCGATGTTGATGATCTTGCCGCGCTTGCGTGGAATCATGCGCTTGGCCGCCTCGCGGCCGATCACGAAGGCGCTGGTGAGATTGGTCTCGATCACCTTGCGCCATTCGTCGGTAGTGAACTCGACCAGCGGCTTGCGGTGCTGGATGCCGGCATTGTTGATGACGACGTCGACGGCGAGGCCTTGTCCGTCGAAGTCGTTGAAGGCAGCGACGATCGCGGGCTCGTCGGTGACGTTGAACGCGGCGCCTTCGGCCTGATGTCCGGCGCTGCGAAACTCGGCGACGGCCTGCTCGACGCGCTTGGGATCGACGCCGTTGATGATCAGCTTGGCGCCGGCCCTGGCCATGCCTTCGGCAATGGCGCGGCCGAGGCCGCGAGAGGAGCCGGTCACGAGCGCGGTGCGGCCGGAAAGGTCGAAGAGGGCGGTGCTCATCTCAAGAATCCTTAGACGTTGGAGCGGCGCACGGTCAGATCGGAGCGGTCGAAGACGGCGGGCAGGAGGTCGACGCCGAGGCCGGGGCCTTCCATCGGATAGACAAAACCGTCCTTGATCATGGGCGTGGTGGTGACGAACTCATTGTACCAGCCCTTGTAGAAGGCGCGCACCGATTCCTGGATCAGCGTGTTGGGCTGGCTGAACGACATGTGGATGGCGGCTATGAAGCCGATCGGGCCAATGCAGTCATGCGGTGCGAAAGGCCGATGATAGGTTTCGGCCATCGCTGCGATCTTGCGCCCCTCGGTAAGGCCGCCGGTCCAGCACAGATCGGCCATCACCACGTGCATGGCGTCGCGGTCGAGCATGTCCTTGTAGGGGAAGCGCGAGCCCAGCGTCTCGCTGGCGCAGACCCAGACGTCGGTCGAGCGCGCATATTCGGCCAGGGCCTGCGGCGAGTTCATCCGGATCGGGTCCTCGTACCACGTCGGCTTGTAGGGCTCGAGCGCGCGCGCGATCTGCTTGGCAGTCGGCAGATTCCATAGCGAATGGAGCTCGACCATGATCTCCATCTTGTCGCCGACAGCTTTGCGGATCTTCTCGAACGGCTCGATCGCCTGCTTCATCTGAGCGGCGGTGATGTAGAGACCTTTGTTTTCCTGGGCGGCGGGATCGAACGGCCAGATCTTCATCGCGGAGATGCCGCTTTCCAGGAGATTTTCGGCGAGCGCGTCGGCGCGATGCATGAAGCCGTCGAGATCTTCGTAAGGTCCCTTGGAGGCGCCGAGATTCCAGTTCGCGACCGGGCTGATATTGGTCGAGCGGACATATTGGGTGCCGGCGCAGGTGTTGTAGATGCGCTGCTTGTCGCGGCAGAGGCCGCCGAGCATCTGGTGCACCGGCTGGCCGCAGACCTTGCCGAACAGGTCCCACAGCGCGATGTCGATCGCCGAGGCCGCGCGGTGTTCGACGCCGGTCGATGACTGCGCCATCGGCAGGTTCAGCATGTCGCGGTGGATGGCTTCGATGTGCAGGGGGTTGCGGCCGAGCAGCCGGCCGGCAAAGGTGTCGTGAATCTGCGCCTCGACCGCGCCCGCGCCGTAAAAGGTCTCACCGAGCCCGATCATGCCCGCATCGGTGTGGACGCGCACCCAGATGACGTTGGAGAATTCTTCAGTGCGCAGGGTCTCGATCGACGTGATCTTCACGGCAATAATCCTCCCGTCGGGCCCATAGCGCCCGCCTTGTTTGTCATTTCTGCGCCACCATTTGCCGGCGGGCCGATGGGCAGTCCTACGCCTGCTTGTAATATTTCACAATATGTTTTAGGGATGTCACAAGCAAGGCGCCAGCTCGCAGCGAGAGCGCGGGTTGAGGGAGGACGACATGGCACGGCGCAAGCGCGCGCTCGAGGTGGTGAGAAACGACGATAGCGGCGAGGGCAGGCCCTCCCGGCGCAACCGCCTCAACTTCTGCGAGCTGGCCTATCAGAGGATCGAGGAGCTCCTCGTCCACTGCGAGCTCAAGCCGGGCCAGTTCATGACCATGCTGGAATTACAGCAGATCACCGGCTTCGGCCGCACGCCGGTGCACCACGCCGTCAATCGTCTCTCAGCCGACACGCTCATCATCATTCGTCCACGGCACGGCCTGCACATCGCCCCGATCGATCTGGCGCGTGAGCGCATGCTGCTGGGCTTACGCCGCGACATGGAGCGCTTCGTGATCCGTCTCGCGGCCGATCGCGCCAGCCTGTCGCATCGCAATCAGGCGCTGCACATCGAGCGCCTGCTGCGCGAGCGCCGCGCCAGCCTGACCCTCGACGAATTCAACAGCATCGACCGTCGGATCGACGCGCTGGTGCTGGAGGCCGCGGGCGAGCCGTTCCTGGTGCACACGCTGCGGCCGCTGCACACGCTGTACCGGCGCATCGGCTACATCCACCACCGCTTCATGCCGGGACAGACCGAGCTGTCGGGCACGATCGATTGCCATCTCGCCGTTCTCGCTGCGGTCGCCAATCGCCGCGTCGAGGATGCGGTGAAAGCGAGCGATGCCCTGATCGATTACATGGATGCGATATTCACCGGCATGGAGGCGGGGATCGATCCGCGCCTGCTCGATTGCAGCATCGAGCCGCTGCTCGGCGCGTGAGAAAGTTTGAAGGAAGGAACACACATGTCGACGATGGCGATGCCACAACCGAGCGCGAGCGAGGCCGCGGTGCGCTACCTCATCACGAACTACAGTCCCAAAGGCAACAAGGTCGGCTGGCTGATGATGGCCTCGATCCTGGTCGAGGCCTGGGATCTGTATTCGATCGCCTTCGTGCTGATCTTCATCAAGGAGCAGTACAATCCCGATCCGCTGATGCTGGGCCTCGCCGCAGCCGGCACCCAAGGCGGCGCCCTGATCGGCGCGCTGCTCGGCGGCTGGCTATCCGACAAGATCGGCCGCCGCGTCATGTTCCTGGTGACGATGGTGATGTTCATCGTGCTGGCATTGGCGCAGGCGTTCGTGCCCAACGTTGCCTGGCTCGTCGTGATCCGCTTCCTGCTCGGCATCCCGCTCGGCTCGGACATTTCGACCGGCTACACCTACATCATGGAATCCATGGCCAAGGGTGAGCGCGAGGTGATGGGCAACAGGTGGCAGTTCATGTTCGCGGTCGGCGAGGTCCTGACCATCGGCGTCATCGTGATCTTCCTGCTGATCGACATGAACCACGAGATGCTGTGGCGCGTCACGCTCGGCCTCGGCGCGGTGCCGGCGCTGATCATCCTGATCATGCGCCACGACGTGCCGGAGACGGCGGTGTGGCTGGTGCAGAAGGGGCGCTACCGCGAGGCCAAGCAGGTCGCGCGCGAGATGTTCAACGACAATCTCGACATGCTGCCGGACCGGGACGTCGAGGTGCCGAAGGTCTCGACCCGCGCGTTCCTCGCCGATCTCAAGAAGGATCCGATCCGCTGGCGTGCCACCCTATATGGCTGGATCGCCTGTTTCGCGCAGGCGAGCGAGTTCTCGACCTTCGCGTTCTACCTGCCGGTGCTATTCGTCATGGTCGGCGTGTCGAGCGTGCTCGGCAATAATCTGGTGACGATGGGGCTATTCAGCTTCGCCGCTCTGTCGGGGTGGGTCGGGCCGCTGCTGACGCCGAAGATCGGCCATCGCGGCATTGCGATCGCAGGCTTCTCCATCGTGCTGGTGTCACTGCTAGTCGCTGCGTTTGCGCTCTTCACGGACAACAAGATGCTGCTGCCGTTCGCCGCGGCCGGCATGCTCTGGGGCCACTATTGGGACGCGTCGAACTGCATGACCATCCCGACCATGGTCGCCCGGCCGCGATACCGCGGCACCGCCAGCGGCTTCGCCTATATGTTCGTGAAGCTGCCGTCGTTCCTGGCGATCTTCCTGTTCCCATCGCTGTTCGCGGCGATCGGGCAAGCCAATGCCACCCTGTTCGTCGCAATCTTCCCGGTGATCGGATTGCTGGCTGCGATCTTCATCCTGCCGGAGGTCTACGGCTACGAGAACGACTGACGAAGCACGACCTGGTCGCGGCGTCATCGCCGCGATCGGGCCGGACGGTCACGGGCTCAGAAGACCGGATCGATCCCACCTCACGGCCGAGCAGGCCGATCGTCTGCCGCAGCGTCGCCGGCCGCATTGATCTACCGCAAATAGCTCGCACCTGATTTCGAAAGCTGCGTCTGGCCTTCCTTACCAGATTGCCGCCGCCAACGCCGCGATCAGTGCGGGCGGTGTCACCAGCAGACCAAGCTTGAGGAACGGCCAGGCGCCGACCTCGATCTTCTCGCGCCGGAGCGCAACCAGCCAGAGGATGGTGGCGAGCGAGCCGGTCACCGACAGATTGGGGCCGAGGTCGACGCCGATCAGGATGGCGCTGACAACGGGCGCGGGCAGATGATCGCTGGCGGCGACGGAGCCGGCGACAAGGCCGACCGGAAGATTGTTGGCGATGTTGTCGGCGAGCGCGGTGGCAATGCCGACGCTCCAGGCGGCCTGCGGGACGGATTGCGCCACCGCTTGGTGCAGCAGCGCGCTGAGCTGCGCGATCACGCCGGTCTTCACCAGCGCCTCCACCATGACAAAGAGCCCGCCGACCAGCGGCAGCACGCTCCAGGAGACGCCGCGCAGCACGGGCATAGGCGATTGACGGTTGATCAACAGCACGGCGGCCGCCGTCGCGGTCCCGCAGACGAACGTCGGCAAACCCAATTGCAGATCGAGCGCAGAGGCCCATATCAGCACGATGCCGATGGCGCCGATGCCATAGGCGGTCAATCGGCCGCCACGGCCGAGTTTCGGTTGAGGGACACTCGTTTCGATCGTTTCCTCCTTCAACTCGCGGTGCAGCGCAAGGCGCAATGCGACATAGGTGAAGCCGATCGAGGCGAGCGACGGCAGCGTGAACTGACGCAGCCACGCTCCAAGATGCGGCATGTGCTTGCCGAAGACCACGAGATTGGCCGGATTGGAAATCGGCAGCACGAAGCTCGCGGCATTGGCAATGAAGGCGCAGACGAACAGATAGGGCAGCGGCTTGGCGCCGGCCGCGCGAGTGGCGGCGTAAACGGCCGGCGTCAGCACGATCGCGGTGGCGTCGTTCGAGAGCAGCACCGTCACCAGCGTGCCGACGAGATAGATCAACAGGAACAGCCGCTGCGGAGAGCCGCGTGCATGCTCGACGGCAAAGGCGGCCAGATAGTCGAACAGGCCTTCGAGCCGTGCCAGCTCGGCGATCAGCATCATGCCGATCAGGAACAGATAGACGTCGACACCCTTCTCGATGCCGGTGAGCGCATCCTGCCCCGGCAGGAAGCCGAGGAGCACGAGAGCGGCGGCACCGATCGCTGCCCAGATCGCCTCGGGCAGGCGAAAAGGGCGGATGATGACGCCTGCGGTCGCAGCGACGATGATGCTCCAGGCCCAGATGGCGTCAGACGGCACGTTTCAGTCCTCAAGGTGAACCAGATCTATTCGGCAGCGATAGCCGATGCGGACGCAGCTGTCTTCCCCCGCGCGCACAGATCGCCGTCTGCGATTTGCCGCGTCTGCGGTAGCGCGAAGAAGCAGATCACGGCGCCGATCGCCGCCACAGCGCCAAGCGAGATGAACGCTGCATGGTAACCCGCGCCGACCACGACCAGGCCTGCCAGTGTCGTCGATAGTGCAGCTCCAATGCTCTGAGCGGTGATGACCGCGCCCTGCGCGACGTTGAAGCGGCCGGTGTTGCGCATGAGGTCGGCGACGATAACCGGAAAGATCGCGCCGAAAATGCCGGCACCAACACCGTCCAGAAGCTGCACACCGACCAGCCAGAACGGATTGTCCGAGAGCGTATAGAGGATGCCGCGGATCGGCAGGATCAGCAGCGCGGCGAGGAAGAAGCGCTTGTGGCCCCAGCGGTCGGCTTTGGCGCCGACCAGCATCGCGAACGGTACCATCACGACTTGCGCGGCGACGATGCAGGCCGACATCAGACTGGTGCCCATGTTCTTGTCCTGCAGCGCGAGCTTCTGGCCGACCAGAGGCAGCATGGCCGCGTTCGAGAGGTGAAACAGCACGACGCAGAGCGCGAAGACGAGCAGGGGGCGGCAGGTCAGGAGCACGCCGAGGCCCGAGGGGTGGTCGGGCAGATTGTTCGCGTGAGCGTGGTGCAGGCCGCGAGCAAGATCGTGGTCAATGGCTCGTTCGGGGATCGCGACAATGCTGGCGAGGCTCGCAATCGCCATGGCGCCGAGCAGGTAAAACACGACGGTCGGGCCGAACCAATAGGCGAGGACGCCTGCCAGACCCGCAGCGACAGCGTTGCCGGCATGGTTGAAGGTCTCGTTACGGCCGATCCGCCGGGTAAAAGCGGCATGGCCGAAGATGCCGAGCGAGACGGCGGCGATTGCAGGCGGAAAGATGACAGCGGCGGCCTGGGCAATCCCCTGCGAGATCGCGACTGGCCCGAAGTTCGGAAACAACGGCAGCGATAGCGAGGCAAGGGTCACCATAATGGCGGCTATCACCATCGCGAGCCGCTTCCTCGGCGTTGCATCGACCAGCGCACCTGCCGGCGTCTGCGCTACGATGCCGGCGATCGTTGCAATCGACATCACGAGCCCAATGCGCGCCTCGTCCCAGCGCTGCTCGGTGAGGAGATAGAGGGCGAGGTAGGGCCCGAGCCCGTCGCGCACGTCGGCGAGGAAGAAATTGGCCGCATCGAGCGCGCGGCCGGCGTGCCTCGCTTGATCGGAGTTTGCGCTCGACATCGGATCTCTCGGCCGAGGCTCAAGGTGGCCCCGGCAGCAACCTTCGTGTTGCCGGCCTGGTTCCGCGGATCACGCCGGGCTCCTCAAAACTTGACCGCGAGCAGCACCGCGCCGCCGCCGATCATGGCAATGCCAAGCCAGCCCTGAGCCGTCGGGCGCTCGCCGAGAAAAGCGAAGGCGAACAGCGCGACCAAGACGACGCTGAGCTTATCGATCGGCGCGACCAGCGTTGCGGGCCCGAGCTTCAGCGCTCGGAAATAGCACAGCCAGGACGCGCCGGTCGCAAGCCCCGAGAGCACCAGGAATAACCAGGTTCTCGACGAGACCGCTGAGGGCATGGCGAACTGGCCGGTGCAGAGCAGCAGCACCGATGATGCGAGCAGGACCACGATGGTGCGGATACAAGTGGCGAGGTCCGGATTGATATTCTCGACGCCGACCTTGGCAAAGATCGCGGTCAGCGCGGCAAAGCAGGCGGAGAGGATCGCCCAGGTCTGCCAGGCGGAGAGGAGCGCGGGTTTCATCAGGGTCTTTACGTGTGGCGGCTGATCATCGTTGTGCGGGCAATTGCAGCCTAACACTCAAATGTCGTCTCGGCGAAGGCCGCGACCCACAAGCACGAAAAGGTGTTTGGCGAAGAGCGACGATGCGTGTGCCACAAGGGAAATCACGCGATATGGATCCCGGCTTTCGCCCGGACGCCGAAAGAGGTTCACCGTGCCATCGACAGCTTCTCCGTGATCGCCTTGCGCAGGATGCGCGAGAGCGATTCCACCGAATACGGCTTCTGGATCAGCTCGAAGCCGCGATGGGCGTTCTCGGCGAGCACGTTGCTGTAGCCAGAGGTGAGCACGACCGGCAGACCCGGATACTGCTCGCGGATGACGCCGGCGAGCTCGACGCCGTTCATGCCGGGCATGATGACGTCGGAGAAGACGAGGTCCACGGCGAATTCGTTCTCGTCGAGGATGGTCAGCGCCGCATTGGCGTTGGCGACGCGGCGGACGACGTAGCCGAGATCCTCCAGCAACTCGGTGGAGAAGCGGCCGACTTCGTCGTCGTCTTCGACCACGAGGACGCGATAGCCGCGCCCGGTGGCCGCCGCCTCATAGGTCAGTGCCGCTGCTTCCTTGTCCGTTACAGGGCTCTGCGCCCGCGGCAGATAGATGGTGAAGGTCGCGCCTTTGCCTTGCGCGCTCGTCACCGCGATGTCGCCCCCGGATTGTTTTGCGAAGCCGAAGGCTTGGCTGAGCCCGAGTCCCGTGCCCTTGCCAACCTCCTTGGTGGTGAAGAAGGGCTCGAATATCGAGTCGAGATGTTCCGGCGCGATGCCGCGACCGGTGTCGCTGACCGAGATGGCGATGTAGTCGCCGCCGCGCGGCGATTGTGCGCGCAGGCTCGGAATGCCCTCGACCTTGCGCACCGCGATGATGAGGCGGCCTTCGCCATCCATGGCGTCGCGGGCGTTGACGGCGAGGTTGATCAACGCGGTCTCGAACTGGGCGATGTCGGCCAGGGTGAAGCAGCGGGTATCGTCAATCTCGACCGCGATGTCGATGCGGCCCCCGACCAGCGGCCGGATCAGTTGCGCGATGCTCTCGACCTGGCTGCCGACATCGAAGATCTGCGGCTTGAGCGGCTGCCGCCGCGCGAATGCCAGCAGCTGCGCCGTCAGCTTGGAGGCGCGCTCGACCGTCTCGGAAATGGCGTCGACATAGCGGCGGCGGCGCTCCTCCGGCAGCTCGCGGCGGCGCAGGAAGTCGGTCGCCGAACGGATGATGGTGAGGAGATTGTTGAAATCGTGCGCGACGCCGCCGGTAAGCTGACCGATCGCCTCCATCTTCTGCGACTGCCTTAGCGCTTCCTCGCCGCGCCGGCGCTCGGTGATGTCGACGGCCTCTGGCACGGCACCGGTGATGTTGCCGTGGCGATCGAGCACCGGACGCATGCCGAAGTCGAAATCGCGCTCGCCGACGGGAAGGTGCAGGCGCATCTCGAGCCGCACGGCTTCGCCCCTGAGCACCCTGTCGAAGGCCTCTCGCACGGCAGCACTCATGCCGCTCGTGCCGGTGAACCAGGGCGTCTCCCACAACGGCTTTCCGATCACGTCCGAGGAATTCGCCTTGATGCCGGCGAGCGCGGTCTTGTTGGCGTAAAGCAATTCGCCCCTGAGATTGACGAGGCCCTGATATTGGTTACTGGTCTCCAGGATCGCACGCAGCCGCGCCTCGTTGGCTTCGAGCTCGGCGGTACGCTGGGCGATGCGCTCTTCCAGAGTCTCGTTGAGCTGCCGGAGCTCGATCTCGGCCTGCTTGGCCGCGGTGATGTCGTGGGCGACGCCGATGAAGCCGATATGCTTGCCGGTCGGATCCCAGCGCGGCTGCGATTCCGAGCGCAGCCAGCGCCATTCGCCCTTGGCGTTCTTGTAGCGCGCTTCCAGCACGAACGGCTTTAGCGAAGCTTCGCCCTGGACGGATTGCTGAAGCACGTGCGGCAGGTCGTCCGGATGCAGCACCTTGCGCCAGTCGAAATCGATGGCCTGATCGTAGGGCAGGCCGACGAAATCGACATAGGCCTGGTTGGCGAAGGACCGCTTGCGGTCGAGCTTGGTCACCCAGATCGGCACCGGCGCGCTGTCGGCAATCAGCCGAAAGCGCTCCTCGCTCTCGCGCAGCGTCTCGCGCGCGAGCATCTGGTCGGTGATGTCGATATGGGCGCCGACGAGCCGAATGGCGCGGCCGTCCCTGTCGCGCTCGATCTTGGCGACGACCCGGATCCAGCGGGTCTCGCCGTCGCTGGGACGGATGATGCGGTATTCGGCAGTGTAGTCTTGGCTCGTTCCGGCGAGAGCCTCGAAGAAATGGCTGACGGTCGCGTCGCGGTCCTCGGGATGGATGCGGTTGACCCAGTCCTCGTGCGTCTCGTCCGTGGCCTCCGGGGGCAGCCCGTGGATCATCAGATATTCGGGCGACCGGCGGTTCTTGAACCCTTCGCGGAAGTCGACCTCGACGCCTCCGACCTTGCCGATACGCTGGATGCGTGCGAGCTCGGCCTCGCGCTCCTGAAGCGCGCGGTAGGCGTTGTCGCGCTCGCGCGCGACGTCTTCGAGGTGCTGGCGCAGCCTTTCGGCAGCGAGGGTCTCGGGCAAAGGATCGGTCAAGGCGTCGGCCGTTGTCATGCGGGTGCGCACGTGCCGGACCGATATTCACACAGACGGAGCGTGATGGCCATCGCTTAGACGGGAATATGCAGGTAAGGCGCAGGATGACGCAGGATACGAACGAACGCCTCCGCTGGCTATTTGTTCCTGACGTTGGAACGATGGGCCCTCTGCGCGCCTATCTGCGAGGCGCCACAACTCATTCACAAGCCTTCCTTTCCGAAGAGGCTAAATCTTGAAGCTCTTTGTCTGCCAAG
The DNA here is from genome assembly GCF_023073795.1 of Bradyrhizobium sp. 159. Lineage (NCBI taxonomy): Bacteria > Pseudomonadati > Pseudomonadota > Alphaproteobacteria > Hyphomicrobiales > Nitrobacteraceae > Bradyrhizobium > Bradyrhizobium sp. 159. Next base: position 29,292 of record NZ_JADPKE010000090.1, read on the forward strand.
CCTGCGGCAACGTCCTGTATTTCGAGAACCGCGCTTGCGAGCGCTGCGGCCACCGCGTCGCCTTCCTGCCGGAGAAGGAGACGATGTCGGCGATCGAGCCCGACGGCGGGGCCTGGAGGACGCTGGTCGACAAGGCCGAAAGCCGCATGCTGTGCCGTAATGCCGAATACGATTCCTGCAACTGGCTGACGGATACGGGTGACGGCACGGGTTATTGCCGCGCCTGCCGTCACAACGGCATCGTGCCGGATCTGTCGGATCCGGCGCAGCTCGCCGGCTGGCGCGAGCTGGAGGTGGCGAAGCACCGGCTGTTCTATTCCCTGATCCGCTGGAAGCTGCCGCTCCAGACCCGGCAGGACAATCCCGCGCATGGGCTGATCTTCAATTTCCTCGCCGACGATCCGCACAGCGGAGAGAAGATCATGACCGGCCATGACAACGGCCTGATCACGATCGCGCTCACCGAGGCCGACGACCTCGCGCGCGAGCGGCGCAGGCTCGAGATGGGCGAGCCCTACCGGACGCTGCTCGGGCATTTCCGCCACGAGGTCGGGCATTATTTCTGGGACGTGCTGGTGCGCGACGGGGACAAGCTAGACCAATTCCGCGCCATGTTCGGCGACGATTCGGCCGATTACGGCCAGGCCCTGCAGCGTCATTATGCCGAAGGCGCGCCGCCGAACTGGCAGCAGAACTACGTCTCGGCCTATGCGACGATGCATCCGTGGGAGGACTTTGCCGAGACCTGGGCGCACTATCTCCACATCGTCGACACGCTGGAGATGGCCGCCGAGTTCGGCATGGAGGTACGCCCCAAGGTCGACCGCGACGGGGAGCTGACGGCGCGCATCCGTTTCGACCCCTACGAGGCCCGGGATGTGGAAGCGCTGGTCAACGCATGGTTGCCCTTCACCTTCGCCATGAACAGCGTCAACCGCGCCATGGGCCTGCGCGACCTCTATCCCTTCATCCTGTCGCCCGCGGTAGTCGCCAAGCTTGGCTTTGTTCACGGCCTCGTGCGGGACGTGGCCAAGGCCGGGAAGCTGTAGGCGGTGCCAGGGCCAGTCGTCCGTTGCGCAAGCCCATTCCGGTCTTGCGCTGGTACGCCAGAGGGGAGGGATTTAGACCGTTGCCTCCGGCCCATTTTGATGTACCACGGGAGCCACACGGCCCGTTTCCCATAGGCCCCAGCGGCCAGGAAAGGGGTCCCCGCCCAAGGTCGAGACTCAAGAAAAGCATGTTCAAACGCATTCTGATCGCCAATCGCGGCGAAATCGCCTGCCGGGTCATCAAGACTGCCCGCCGGATGGGAATTCAGACCGTTGCGGTCTATTCCGAGGCCGACCGCGATGCCCTCCATGTCGAGATGGCCGATGAGGCCGTGCTGATCGGCCCACCCGCCGCGGCCGAGAGCTATTTGGTGATCGAGAAGATCGTGGACGCCTGCCGCAAGACCGGCGCGGAAGCGGTGCATCCCGGCTACGGCTTCCTGTCCGAGCGCGAGGCGTTTCCGCGCGCGCTGGCGGCGGCCGGCATCGTCTTCATCGGCCCGAACCCCGGCGCGATCGCGGCGATGGGTGACAAGATCGAATCCAAGAAGGCGGCGGCCAAGGCCAAGGTCTCGACCGTGCCGGGCCATCTCGGCGTCATCGAGGACGACAAGCACGCGGTCCGCATTGCCGACGAGATCGGCTATCCCGTCATGATCAAGGCCTCCGCTGGCGGCGGCGGCAAGGGCATGCGCATCGCGCACTCCAAGGCCGAGGTCGCCGAGGGCTTCAACCTCGCCAAGGCCGAGGCCAAGGCCTCGTTCGGCGACGACCGCGTCTTCGTCGAAAAATTCATCGTTGATCCCCGCCATATCGAGATCCAGGTGCTGGGCGACAAGCACGGCAACGTGATCTATCTCGGCGAGCGTGAATGCTCGATCCAGCGCCGCAACCAGAAGGTCATCGAGGAGGCACCGTCGCCGCTGCTGGACGAGGAAACCCGCCGCAAGATGGGCGAGCAGGCGGTCGCGCTGGCGAAAGCCGTGAACTACGATTCCGCCGGCACCGTCGAGTTCGTCGCAGGGCAGGACAAGAGCTTCTACTTCCTGGAGATGAACACGCGCCTCCAGGTCGAGCATCCCGTCACCGAACTCGTGACCGGAATCGATCTCGTCGAGCAGATGATCCGCGTTGCCGCCGGCGAGAAGCTCGCCATTGCGCAGAAGGACGTCACGCTGACCGGCTGGGCGGTTGAATCGCGCCTCTATGCCGAAGATCCGTTCCGCAACTTCCTGCCTTCGATCGGGCGCCTGGTGAAATATCGCCCGCCGGCGGAAGCCAGCCAGGATGGTATCACCGTGCGTAACGACACCGGCGTCCAGGAGGGCGGCGAGATCTCGATCCATTACGATCCGATGATCGCCAAGCTGGTGACCCATGCCCCCTCGCGCGCGGCCGCGATCGAGGCGCAGGCGACAGCGCTGGATTCCTTCTATGTCGACGGTATCAGGCACAACATTCCGTTCCTGTCCGCGCTGATGCACCATCCGCGCTGGCGCGAGGGACGGCTCTCCACCGGCTTCATCGCCGAGGAGTTTCCCAAGGGCTTTGCGGTGCGCGTGCCCGAAGGCGAGGTCGCGCGGCGGATCGCTGCGGTCGGCGCCGCCATCGATCACGTGCTCGGCGAGCGCAAGCGGCAGATCTCGGGCCAGATGGGCGGCCGCATCGTGCAGCGCGAGCGCCGCCGCGCAGTCTGGCTCGATCGCCAGGAGATCCTGCTGGAGGTTGCGCGCGAGGGCGAAGCAATCACGGTGCGTTTCGTCGATGCGGACGGCAAGGCCGGCAATGCGCATCTGCTGCAATCGCCGTGGAAGCCCGGCGATCCGGTCTGGCAGGGCACCATCGATGGACAGTTCGTCGCGCTGCAGGCCCGCCCGATTGCCAACGGCATTCGTCTCGCGCATCAGGGCGTCGAGGTGCCCGTCTATGTCTGGACCGAGGCTGAAGCGGCCTCGGCCCGGCTGATGCCAGTGACAACGGCTTCGGACACCGGCAAGAAGCTGCTCTGTCCGATGCCGGGCCTCGTGGTCTCGATCGCCGTGAACGAGGGGCAGGAGGTCAAGGCCGGCGAGACGCTCGCCGTCGTCGAAGCCATGAAGATGCAGAACGTGCTGCGCGCCGAGCAGGACGGCACTGTGAAGAAGATCCACGCCAGCGCCGGCGCGACCCTCGCGGTGGACGCGCTGATTTTGGAGTTTGCGTGAAGCGCGCCGGAGCGCAACGCCAGACGCTCCTCAGGATGAGGAATGGAGAGTGAGGCAACCATGGCCTTTCGTTCCCGCCGCGAGAAACTGCGATCGATCCTGTCGGGCTCGGCTTGCGTCCATCCCGGCTCGGTCTACGACGCTATCTCGATCCGCATTGCCGAGGACCTCGGTTTTCCGCTCGGCATGTTCGGCGGTTCGGTGGCCTCGCTCGCCGTGCTCGGCGATCCCGACGTCACGCTGATCACGCTGAGCGAGCTTGCCGAGCAGATGCGGCGGATGTCGCGCGCCTCCGCGCTTCCCGTCCTCGTCGATGCCGATCACGGCTATGGCAACGCGCTGAACGTGCGCCGTACGGTGCAGGAGCTGGAGACGGCGGGGGCTGCCGGCCTCACCATCGAGGACACGCTGCTGCCCGCGGCGTTCGGCGAGGCGAACACGCAACTGATCCCGCTCGAGGAAGGCGTCGGCAAGATGAAGGCGGCGCTCGACGGCCGCAGCGATCCCTCGCTCGTCATCATGGGGCGCACGGGAGCTGCCTCGATCACGTCCATCGAAGATGCGATCCGGCGCGCCATGGCCTATGAAGCCACCGGCGTGGACGCGCTGTTCTTCACCGGCATCAGGTCGCACGCGGAACTCGCGGCCATCGCATCCGCCACGCACCTGCCGCTCGTGCTCGGCGGCGCGCCGGAGGAATTGAACGCTACCGACTATCTCGAGAGCCAACGCGTGCGCATCGCGCTGCAGGGCCATGCGCCGATCGCGGCTGCAACGCAGGCAGTGTACGAGACTCAGAAGGCATTGCGTGAGGGCACGGCACCGAAAGCGCTGAAGGGATTGCCCACATCGGAACTGACCAGCCGCGTCATGCGCGAGGCCGATGTGAAGGCGCGCAGCGCCGATTATCTTGGACCGAGAAAATGACGCGGGCGATCCTCCAGGTCGTGATCCGCGGCCGCGTCCAGGGCGTCGGCTACCGCGCCTGGGTCGAATCCCAGGCGGCTGCATGCGGTCTCGAAGGCTGGGTCCGCAACCGCCGTGACGGCAGCGTCGAAGCGCTGTTCGCGGGCACGCCCAAGCACGTCGCCGACATGGTCGCGCTGTGCCGCCACGGCCCGCCGTCCTCGCGCGTCGACAGCGTCACCAGCGAGACTGCGGGTGCCGAGGAGCTGAACCTGCGCCGGGCAGGGGAGGCGTTTTCGGTGTTACCGACGGCGTAGGTGTGCTCCCGCTCTCCGGTTGCGGCAAGCTATCGCATGTTGAGAGCGTTTCCCTGCGGCCATCCTTCGAGACGCCAGCTTAGGCGGGCTCCTCAGGATGAGGATGGAATGCGCGGCAGCAGTTTCAACGAGCACCGAAGCCGATTAGCCTCATCCTGGAGGAGACTGCGCAGAGGGTCATCTCGAAGGGACGAGGCGCGCAATCAGAACGCCGCCATGCGATTGCCCTGCCGCAAGCGGGGAGAGGTGAGCAATCACCGCGGCAGCTTGGCGATCGCCTCGCTGAGCTCGTGGATCTCGTAGGGCTTGCGCAGGATCGGGAAATCGCCGCGCACGCCGGCGGCGACCTCGCTATAGCCGGTGGCGAGCAGGATCGGCAGGCCGGGCCGGATCTGGCGCAGGTGCTGGGCGAGGCCGAGCCCGTCCATCTTGCCGGGCATGACGATGTCCGAGAATACGAAGTCGACGCCGTTCTTCTCGATCTCGAGCAGCGCAGCTTCGGCATCGGCGACCCTGCGCACGCTGTAGCCGAGCTGTTCCAGCAGGCCGACGCTGACGGAGGCGACGTCCGGATTGTCCTCGACCAGCAGCACCGTGCCGCTGCCGCGGAACGATGATGCTCCCGCCGGCTCGCGCGATGGGGCGTCGTCCGCGCGCGGTAGCAGGATGGTGAAAGTGGTCCCCTTGCCAAGCTCGCTGGCGACCTTGATCGTGCCGCCCGCCTGGTGGGCAAAGCCGTGCACCTGGGAGAGGCCGAGTCCGGTGCCTTTTCCGATCGGCTTGGTCGTGAAGAACGGCTCGAAGATCTTGTCGAGGACGTCATCGGGAATGCCGAACCCGGTATCGCTGACGTCGATCGCGACGAAGTTGCCGGCGAGCGGGGGCTCATGGAGTACGACGTTGTGCGCACCGATCGTCACCGTGCCCCCGTCGGGCATCGCATCGCGGGCATTGATGACGAGGTTGAGCAGCGCGGTCTCGAGTTCGGAGACGTCGGTCTTGATCGGCCACACTTCGCCACTGATGTCGAAGACCAGACGCACGGAGCTGCCGACGCCGGCATCGAGCACCTCGCGGATCGCCGCGATACGCTCGGCGAAATCGACCGCCTGCGGATTGACGCTCTGTCGCCGTGCGAAGGTGAGGAGCTGGTTGGTCAGCGCCGCGCCGCGCTTGGTGGCGGTCTCGATGGCCGAGATCGCGCGCTGAACCTTGGCCTCGTCGTCAGTGCCCCTCTTCAACATGTGGAGGCTGCCGCTGATGATCATCAGGAGATTGTTGAAATCGTGAGCCACCCCTCCGGTGAGCTGGCCGAGCGCATCGAACTTCTGGGATTCGGCGAGCTGCTTCTGCATCACCTCGAGCTTGAGCTGCGTATTGCGGCGTTCGGTGATGTCGCGCGTGATCTTGGCGAAGCCGACCAGCTCGCCGTCCTCATAGATCGGATCGATCACGACGCTGGCCCAGAAGAACGTGCCGTCCTTGCGGACACGCCAGCCTTCCTCCTCGTAGCGGCCCTTTTCCCGCGCGATGCCCAGCGCCCGCGCCGGTTTGCCGTTGGCGCGGTCGGTCTCGGTGTAGAAGCGCGAAAAATGTTGGCCGAGGATTTCCCCGGGCGAGTAGCCCTTTATGCGCTCGCCACCGATGTTCCAGCTCGTGATGATCCCGCTGGGGTCGAGCATGTAAAGGGCGTAGTCGGCAACGCCTTCAACCAACAGCCGGAAACTGCGTTCGCTCTCGAACAAGTCTCTCTGCTGACTAGACTTTTTAACCATTCCGGACCCCGCCTCGACGGGGGCAAACGCCCGAGGCGCCGGATGGTTCCCCCAATCTGGGACATTTTTAGGCAAACATCGGGGGGCGTATGCAAATCGGCCGCCGCTCACGAGACGCTGCGCAGCGCGTTCGAGGCCATCTTGTGAGCGTTCGGCCTCAAGCCGCCGTGCCGCTCCGGAACGTCGCCGTCACTGCACGCAGCGCCGTAAGCTTAGCGGGATCGCTAACCTTGGAATGCAGCATCACTTTCGAGCTGCCGAGTTTCGGCAATTTCTGTGCCGGCCCGATGTCGACCAGCCCGGGAGGCGCAATCCGCCGCGCCAATGGCGCGACCGCGAGGCCGGCAAGCGCGGCCGCGACGGCCGCCGTGACGCCACCGCCGACGAAGCGCTCGCGCCAGGCGATGCCGGCCTTGTCGAGTGCGCGGACGGCAACGGCGCGGACGCCGCAAGGTGGGGCGAGCGTCGCAAGCGGCAACGGCTCACCTTTCCGTAGCGTGAAGCGTCTTGCGGCGAACCAGCCGAACTCGTCCTCGGCCAATTTTTCGCCGCCGCGACGGCTGCCCTCCTGGCGCACGATCACCGCATCGAGCCGCCCCGCGTCATAGGCATCCTGCATCTCGCGCGAGAAGCCGATGGTGACGGCGAGGGTGAGATTCGTAGACATCGCGTGCAGGCGTTCGAGCAGTGGGACGAGTTCGGGCCCCGCCGCATGGTCGGAGATGCCGAGCGAGAGCGTCTGCGCGACTGAAGCCTCACCTGACAGCGCCCGGTCATGCGCCTCCATCAGCGCGCGGGCACGATCGCGGAACGCGGCGCCCTCGGCGGTGAGCCGGACCGCGCGCGGCGAGCGTTCGACGAGACGCTTTCCGAGCAGCGTCTCCAGCCGCTGCATCTTCAGGCTGACGGCCGCCTGTGTTGTGCCGAGCGCCTCCGCGGCGCGGGTGAAGCTCTGGAGCTCGGCGACCAGCAGGAAGGCCTGGACGGTGGCGATGTCGAGGACGGCTGTCATCACAAGTCGTTATCATTGATATCATCAACGATAACATACCAAAATGGCGAAGGGAGATCTAGCTTCTCATCAACGCCGCGCGACCTGCGCGGCTCCGGAGGAGAACATCCATGCCCCTGATCACCGTGTCCTACACCACATCCCGCCAGTCGCCCTCGCTGAAGGCCGACATTGCGAACGCCGTGTCCGAGCTCACCGCAACGATCCTGCACAAGGACCCCAAGGTGACTGCCATCATCGTGAAATCGGTCGATGCAAGCGACTGGTTCGCCGGCGGCAAGTCGCTCGCCGAGCAGAAGCTTGCGAGCTACTGGATCGACATCCACGTCAGCGAAGGCACCAACACCAAGGACGAGAAGGCGGCCTATCTCGCTGCCATGTTCAGGCGCATGGCCGAGCTTTTGGGCCCGCTGCATCCCGAGACCTATCTGCACGTCGACGAGGTCAAGGGCGATGCCTATGGCTTCGGCGGCCTCACTCAGGAGCGCCGCTACATCGCCGGCAAGCTCGAGGTCCCGCTCAAGGCGGCGTGATGCCGGAGGTCGCGGGTGACGATCTCACCCGCGGCACGGACCGGACATCGAGGATCGTCAGCTCGCGAGCCGGAGCTGAACTTCGGAATTGTTCAGAAAGCACATCTTGTCGAACAGCTTCAGGTCCAGCGGATTTGGCAGCCTGACATCGCCGAGATCGGGGCATGGCTTGACGGAGGGGTCGTAGGATCGATTGATCTGCGAAATGAAGACGACGACCAATCCCCTGTCGTGTGCGAACGATTTCAGTGCGCGCACCTGAACGGAGAGGTCCGGCTCCCGCCTCTGATCGAGCAATTGCAGATAGTCTATCACCACGACCGTGCCGCAGGGAGCTGCGGCCATTTGCTTGACGACGTAGTCGGCGCTGATGGCGTCGGAGCAATCGATCTCGAACAGCCTGTCGAATTGTGCGGGTTCCACGCCGATCGCGCGGAGGCGGTCCAGAACCTCTTTCTCGGTATATTCGAGCGAGAAGAACGCAGCGCGATGGCCCGACCGCATTGCCTCCACCGCAAGCTCGAGGCTCATCAGGGTTTTGCCGTGACCAGGACGCGCGCCGACCAGCACCAGGTCGCCCGGCCGGAATTGCGAGAATAGCCTGCTGGCCGGCGTCACCGCCGCCGCCTTCGCCGCGAGCATGCTCCAGGCCGAAAACCCCTCAATCGTCGCGATGCGGTCAAGCGCCTCGTGAAGCGGAATGCCTCGCTCGCGGGACATGCGTTTCGCCTTGCGCTTCAGATGATAGATGGGCGCAGATAATTTCATCGCGAGAACCTCCCATTGCGAGCATGATCGCAACCCCTCCTTATGCCTGGCGCTCGAACAGTCGGTCGAAGATCAATTCGCCCGGTATGAAGTCTACTTTCCCGGCGGAGGGGGGGAGGTGTGGGCGACACCGAAACAAGCATAGCTGATTCCGCGAAGACCACGGAAGCGTCAGACCGCCGCTTCCGGCACCAGCGCGCGTGTCGGCCCGAACAATTGCTCGAACGCCTGGCGCAGCGCGATGTCGACATCGGCCATGGCCACGAGCTGGCCGAGATCGACCAGCGAGGTGACGCCATAGCGGGGATCGGCGACGCCGCAAGGGATGATGCCGGCGAAATGCGACAGCTCCGGCTCGACGTTGATCGCAATGCCATGGAATGACACCCAGCGTCTCAGCCGGACGCCGATCGCCGCGATCTTGTCCTCATGCTCTGGCCCCTTGTCCGGCCGCCTGACCCAGACCCCGACCCGGTCCTCGCGCCGCTCGCCGCGCACGTTGAAGGCCGCCAGCGTGCGTAGAATCAACTCCTCCAGGCTCGCCACATAGGCCCGGACGTCCGGCCGGCGGCGCTTGAGGTCAAGCATGACATAGGCCACCCGCTGGCCGGGGCCGTGATAGGTGAGCTGGCCGCCGCGTCCGGTCGCAAATGTCGGGAATCGTGGATCGAGCAGGTCGGATTCTTTGCCCGAAGTGCCGGAGGTGTAGAGCGGGGGATGTTCGAGCAGCCAGACCAGCTCGGCAGCCTCGCCCGCGGCGATCGCCGCGACTCGGGCCTCCATGGCGGCTACCGCGTCCGGATAGGGCACCGGAGCGTGCGAAATAAGCCACGTGACGGGCTCGCCGCCGGCGGCGGAAAACGACGCCAAATCGAGCCCGTGACGCGGGTTTTGGCGGGGGTTTTCAGGCGAATTAACCATTGGCTAACCATAACGTGGTGATCATGACCGGAGCAAATGCCAAGTTCTTTGGTTCAAAGTCCTTTGGTTCACAGTCCCAAGTTGCGGCGGTCCTGACAGTGCCCACTCTCGATAAAGTCACCGTGGATCTCATGGTCGTCCTCGGGACGACCACCATGCCGATCCATCAGGTATTACGTCTTTCCCGCGGCGCCATCATCGAACTGGACGCAACCGAGGCCGACGAGGTCAAGGTTTTGGCCAATAATTTGCCGGTCGCCTCCGGCGTCGTGCTGGTCGATCGCAACCGGATCGCGGTCGAGGTCAAGCAGATGCTGCCGCGCACGCCGGGGACGCGGTAGCGCCCCGGGGACGAGGTAAAGGCCTGGGCACGGGCTGAAGCCAGATCCCAAGGGAAGGGGCATGAACTTTCCTGCCTTGTGGAATTCGGGGCCTTTGCAGGCTTGTATCCCCCTGATGGATTTGTTAGATCGGCGGCCGCTGATCCGGCCAGCCTAAGACCTCAGGCCGGCATCTCCTAGCGCTCGTGGCGGAACTGGTAGACGCGCTGCCTTGAGGTGGCAGTGGGTAACACCGTGGGGGTTCGAGTCCCTCCGAGCGCACCACACCCACATATTCGGAGCGTCCGGAGCGGTCGCTTCGTCTGCGGACGGCTGGTCGAATATTCATCCCCTTTGTCCGGTCCACGAATTCAGGCCGGACGCCCCACCAAAAGCGCCATTCACGCGGGTCCGCGAGCGAACCCGCTCGCATCAGGCCACGTTAGCGCAGAATTACCAGTCATTTGGTACGAAGGAACTAGTTCCGGGGGCGGGCGTTATCCAGGCAAATCCAAGCAAGTCGAATTCCGCAACCAGAGGGGAGCCAGGCCATGGGCCGAATGGCGAGCGATGATGCGCGCGAAAACGAACCTTGGACCGCGATTTTGTCTGCTCTCGAGAACGGCGCCATCGTGGTCGATAGGAAGGGAAACCTCGTTTGGGTCGATGAGAAGACCCGAAGTCGGCTGGATGGAAGTCTCAAGAGCCTTGAGCTGCCCCTTCGGAGGCCGGCAGGTCAAAGCATCGATTGCTTCGTTTCGGTTCGAACGCTGACGCTGTCGGATGCGCCGACCGCCATCTGCATCATTCAGGAAACGGAAGAGGCAAACCAGGACACGATGTCGGCGATCGAGTCGGTCCTGGCAGATACAACGTCTTTTGCCCGAACCATTATCGAGAAGCTGAAGGGTGTCCGTATCGCTCAACCGAATCCTTCTGTGGCGGATATCGAACTGCTCACCGATCGCGAGCGGGAGATTCTTGGACTGATCTGTCAGGGCAAGAGCGACCTGCACATGAGCGAGCAGCTGCACCTGTCCCAGAACACGATCCGCAACCACGTTGCATCGGTCTATCGCAAGATCGGCGTCAATCGGCGAAGCGCGGCAATCCTTTGGGCGCGTGAGCGCGGGATCACCAACGAGGCTTTGGCGGAGGCAAGACGGCGGCGACCGCGTGCGGATCGAGCGGAACGTTAGCCGCTACTAGTCGCCTAGTATTTCTCTCTCTCTTGCGCTCCGGGGAACCATGTTGTTCCTTCGGAGCGCAGGCTTGTTGAGCGACCGAAGACCGCCGGAGGGGCGAGCAGTGGCAGCTTTGGTTCGGCATTGGCCCGACGATCAAAAAAGTAAGGCTATGTCCGGTGGCTGCTCCGCTCGTGCTACGACTCTACATTGCGGGTAACTCGGCGAGCTCCCGCCGCGCCCAGCAGAATCTTGAGCGCCTTCGCGCCTCGGTGAGCAGCAAAGGCTGGGACGTCGAGATCATCGACGTGCTCACGCGTCCTGATCTCGCCGACCGCGCCGGCATCATTGCCACGCCGACCCTTTCGTACGAGGACGGCCCTCGCTCCCGTCGCATCGTCGGAGACCTCAGCGATACCAAACGCATCCTTGAATTCATGGGAATCGAAGGAGATCACGCATGACCGCCCAGGATAGCGGCCAAGACGGCGACCAGGAGACCGAGATCTCCAGCGTACTGGAGCGGGTCAGGACCGGCGTCGATGCGTTCGATGAATTGGTGATGGGTGGGCTCCCGCGCGCCCGAACGACGGTCGTCGGCGGCACGCCTGGAAGCGGCAAGACGGTGTTCGCCACCCAGTTTCTCGCGCACGGCATCGAGACGTTCAACGAGAACGGCGTGCTGGTCACGTTCGAGGAGCCGCCCGCCGATATCGAGGCCAATATGAGCGGGTTCGGCTGGGAACTGGCAAAGTGGCGGAAGGCCGGTCGCCTCGCGTTCGTCGACGCGAGCCCACCGAGCACGGACGAACTGGTCATCGGCGACTTCGACCTGGAGGGGCTGCTGTCCCGAATCATGCATGCAGCCAGGAGCGTCAACGCCAAGCGCGTGGTGCTGGACTCACTCACTCAGCTTTTCGATCATTTCATCAGCGATCCCAAGATACTGAGGCGCGAGCTGTTTCGCATCAGCACGGCCTTGAAGAAGGCGGGCCTGACCGTGCTGATGACGGCGGAGCGAAACAGCGAATATGGAGAGATCACGCGGCATCGGCTCGAGGAATTCGTCGCCGACAATGTCGTCATCCTGCGTAATCTCCTCTACCGAGAGAAGCGCCGGCGGACGATCGAGGTGCTCAAGATGCGAGGCAGCCATCACGCGGAGGGCGAGGCGCCATTCACGCTGTTGACAGGACGCGGGGTCGTCGCCATTCCGCTGTCGTCTCTCCGGCTCGAGCAACAGTCCAGCACCGTGCGGGTCACCAGCGGAAATTCTGCAATCGACGAGATGTGCGGCGGAGGCTTCTTCCGAGACAGCGTGACGCTCGTGAGCGGAGCCACAGGCACCGGAAAGACGCTGCTGGTCACGAATTTTCTCGCAGGCGGCGTCGAGGCCGGGGAAAGAGCCATTCTGTTCGGATACGAGGAGAGCAAGGGCCAGCTCTTCCGAAATGCCACGGGCTGGGGCGCCGATTTCGCGCGGATGGAGGCGGAAGGAAAATTGAAGATCGTTTGCCTGTACCCCGAAGCCCAGGGGCTGCCCGATCACCTGTTGACGATCCAGGCGCTGGTTGACGAATTCAAGCCCAACCGAATTGCCGTCGACAGCCTTTCGGCCCTGGAGCGAATTGCCCCCGAGACCGGCTTCCGCGAGTTCCTGATCAGCCTGACATCCTTCATCAAGAAGCGGGAGATCGCCGGTTTGTGCACGGCGACCAGCAAGTCTCTGGTGGGCGGCGAAAGCGCAAGCGAGCAGCACATTTCCACCATGACCGACTCCATAATTCTGCTGCGATACATCCAGGAGCAGGAGATCATGCATCGCGGGCTGATGGTGTTGAAGATGCGCGGCAGCGAGCATGCCAAGGAGATCCGGCGTTTCACGATAGACGGCGCCGGCATGCATTTGGGTGAGCCGTTCAGTCGGGCTCCGAACGTATTCAGGGAATGAGCTCGCCGACGCATTTCACATGGCCGCTTCAGGTGAATCATGAGCATAGCGGGTCCGTCCACAAAGCCGGCGATCGATCAGTCCGAGGTCCGGTTTCTGATCGAAAAGAATGCCGACGGCATCATTGTCGTCGATGAATCCGGCGTCGTGCTGTTTGCCAATCCGGCCTCGGAAACGATCTTTGGCCGCCCGATCGGATCGTTGATCGGATCACCCATCGGCATTCCCTTTGTCGTGGACGATATGACCGAGATCTCGGTTCATCAGCCGGGCGCACGCGTCATCGATGCGGAAATCCGCACGGTTGAGACGACTTGGGATGGCCGGCCTGCGCGCCTTGCGAGCATTCGCGACATTTCGAGCCGCAGAGCCACCGAGGAGCGTCTGCGCCATGCCGCCAAGATGGAGGCAGTGGGTCGGCTGACCGCCGGCATCGCACACGATTTCAACAATCTGCTAACGGTCGTGCTCGGAAATCTGGAAAGCGCCATGCGCGTGACTGCAGGAGCCGACAGCCGGATTGCCAATGCGCTCGAAAATGCCGCGCGGGGTGCCCGGCAGGCCGCGCAGCTGACGGCGAAGCTGCTGAGTTTTGCCCGCCAGAAGCCGCTGGAGGCCCGGCTCGTCGATCTCAAGGAGCTGATCTCGAGCTTGTCCGATCTGCTGCAACGGACGCTCGGAGAGACGATCGTCGTCAGAACGACGGTCGCAGAGGATCTTTGGCCGGTCGAAGTGGATCCGACGGAGCTGGAATCGGCGATTCTGAACTTGGCCGTGAACGCCCGAGACGCGATGCCGGAGGGCGGAAGTATCGCAATTGAAGTGGCGAATATCGATCGAAAGCTCGCCGATGAAACCCGCGAGGATGAAGGACGCCCAGGCCCTCACGTCCTCATCGCCGTGACCGATTCAGGCTGTGGAATGACTCCTGACGTGCTCAGTCGCGTGTTCGAGCCTTTCTTCACGACAAAGCCGGATGGAAGAGGAACGGGGCTGGGCCTCAGTCAGGTCTACGGCTTTGTGAGGCAGAGTGGGGGCCACATTACGCTGTCGAGCAAGCCAAATGGCGGAACAAGGATCGAGATCCTGCTTCCGAAGGCGGCGGCGCAATCCGACGCTCTGCCGCCGCCGCAAGCCTCAAAGCAAGACAGTCCGTTTGTCCTCCACTCACGAGAGGGCGAAACCATCCTTGTCGTCGAGGACAACGAGGATGTGCGGGCTTTCGCGAGCAACAGCCTCCGCGAGTTCGGATATGTGGTGATCGAAGCGAGCGACGCGCATTCGGCGCTGAAGATACTCGAGCGCGGCGCCAGGGTCGACCTTCTGTTCACGGATCTTGGCCTTCCCGGCCAGCTCACCGGGAAGGACCTCGCCGAGTGTGCTCGTGCGCATCGCCCCGGGTTGAAGGTTCTCATCACCACCGGCTATGCCGGTGACGTCCTCATTCGCGAAGGCCGCCTCGAGGCCGGCACCAGACTGCTCAGCAAGCCGTTCTCCTCGGCGGAGCTTGGTGGCAGGGTGCGCGAACTCTTGAACCACGGAAACGCCCCCACGCGGCGCGTCCTTGTCGTCGAAGACGAATTCCTCTTGAGCCTGCTGCTCACGGACATGCTCTCGGAGAGGGGCTTCGTCACCGAGGCCGCGACAAGCTTCGAGGAGGCAGTCCTGAAGGCGAGAAGCACGCACCACGAGCTGGCGGCCGCCGTGGTCGATCTCGGGCTTCCCGACCGACCCGGAGATGGACTGGTTGAGGAGCTTCGAGCCCTGCGGTCAGACCTGCCCATCGTCCTGACAACTGGCTACGCCGATGACGAGATTCGGCAACGCTTCGCGCCTGCGGCGCGACTTGAAATTCTGACCAAGCCCTTCGACGTGGATCAGCTGATCGCCGCGCTTGAGCGAATGGAGGTTCACTCGTAGATACTGAATGTGCAGCTGAACTCCATGAGCAATTCCCTGTATTTCATGCCGGCTTTATCGGATTTCGTAATTGGAACCAGGCTTCCCTCGGGCCGTTAAAGGCCCATCTTGCCGGACGCTCCTGCACTTCGGCCGGCAATATTCGCAGCGAGGAGAGTGGCGATGGCAAGTGCGGCAGATCGTGATCCCCGACACCATACACAGAAGATGCAGAAGGCTCTCCGCGATATCCGGAGCCATTTGCGCGAGGACATCGAGAAAGTCGACGAACCGCAGTTGAAGGCGATGTTCGAAACGTCCGCCGAGGTTTTGGGCGGCCTCGAGAAGGCTTTCAAAGACTACGAACAAAAGAACGAGAAGGCATGGCGCTGATCACAGCACGGTGCGGCCCCATTCACGGCAGGGCTATCGCATATGAAGGAAGCGTGGCGGATAGCTCGCCGCGGCCATCCATGAGACGCCCGCCTGCGGCGGGCCATCAGGATTAGGTCTCGTTTGGCGGCCGAAGTTCATGGCCTTGCTCGGCGCGAGCGTCGCAACAGGAGCGCCGCGTGCTGTCAGCTGGTGAGGCCCGCTTTGCGCAAACCATCGAGAAAGTGCTCGCGGTCGGCGGGATCGCGATAGCGGTCGGCTCGGGCCCGGGCCAAGTCGAGTGTCTTCGCGGGTGCGGCCTCGCCACGCGCGTTAAGTTCTCGACGCCGCTCGCTGATGAATGCCTCTGCTTCGGATCGGGCCTCGTTGAGCCGTCCGATCTGCGCATAGCACGCCGCGAGGAGAGCGTGTGACCACCTATCGAGCGATCGCGCCTCCATCAACGCATTGACCGCCTGCGTATACTCGCGGCCCGAATAGAGGGCGAGCGCGTGATACCAATGGTACAGGTTGGGCGGAAAGGGATTCAGCCGTTTGGCTGACCCGATCCATAGGAGGGCCTCGCGCCACCGTCCCCAATAGACCAGAATGTTGGCGAAGACGGCGACGACGTCGGCATCGTTTGGATTGAGTGCGAGAGCTCGACTGAAATGGATTTCGGCCTTGGCGTCTTCATTCAGCAGGAACAATAGCTGTGCGAAGACGCCATGAGACCAGGCGTCGCCGCCGTCGATGTCGAGCGCGGTCTCGATCTCGCGAAGCGCCTCGTCCAAAGTCGCGATGGTCGGCGATTCGAGAAACGCGTCGCAGACCATGGTCCAGGCGATGTTGACGTGGGCGCGGGCATATTGCGGGTCGAGCGCGACGGCGTTCCGGAAATACTCCCTGGCTTCGGCCATGCCCTTCACGGTCAGCTGACGCCACCGCTCGTTCCCCAGTAGAACCAGATCGTAGGCGGTCACGCTGGCGGTCGGCTTGCATCGGGCGATCTCGCGGCCGGCGTCCTCAAGCCGGCCCGGCAGAGCCGCGACGATCGCCCCGACGATCTCGTCCTGGAGCGCGAAGATGTCATCGAGTTCACGGTCGTAGCGCTCGGTCCAGAGATTATAGCCGCTCGTGGCGTCGAGCAGTTGAACGGTCGCCCGCACCCGGCTGCCGATCTTGCGCACGCTGCCCTCGGCGACATACCTGACGCCAAGCTCGCGGCCGACGCGCTTGATCTCGGGAGGCTTGTCCTTGTAGGCGAAGCTGGAGTGGCGGGCGACGACGAACAGCGACCTGAACCGCGATAGTTCGGCGATGATATCGCCTGTGATGCCGTCGGAAAAGTAATCCTGCCGGGGGTCGCCGCTCAGATTCGAGAACGGAAGCACTGCAAGTGACAGCCTATCGGACCCTGCAGGCGCCGATGAGGCAGGCTGGCCGGCTCCAAAGTCGATGGCGACCGGCGGCCCGACATAACGGTAGCCGCGGCGCGGCAGCGTCTCGATCCAAGCCGCGCCCCTGTCGCCGTCGGCAAATATTCGCCGCAGGGCGGCGATCTGAACCGTCAGATTGCTCTCCTCGATCGCAAGCCCCGGCCACGCCGCCTGCATCAATGCGTCCTTGGAAACCGGTGTTCCGGCCCGTTCGATCAGGAGCCGCAGCAGCACCACGGCGCGCCGACCGAGCGCGACCGGTTCGGCCTCGCGAAACAGCATCTCGGCCTCTGCATCGAGCCGGTAGGGACCAAATTCGTGGGTGGTCATCGCCTGGAGACTACATTTTTCGCGACTTTTTCGGAACTGATTTAGGACCTCCGGGAAGCGCGGGATCATGCTGCGGCGGCGCTGCCAATTTGGAGGTTTGCCCAATGCGCGACCATTGCGATGTGCTCGAGGCGGACGACCTGCTGCCTCGCCCTGATCCGGACGTGATTGCCGGCACCCCGGAGCCGGCTCGCCACCTGCTCGAGACCATCCAGGGACTTGCCCCGCTGATCGCTGCGCAGCGCAGCAAGTTCGACGATGCGCGGCGCTTGCCCGACGCGGTGTTCGCGGCACTCGCTGACGCCGGTCTATTCCGCCTGTGGCTGCCGCGTGCGCTCGGTGGACCCGAGTTGTCTCCCTTCGCGTTCATGCGCGTTGTCGAGCCCGCCTCGGCGCTCGATGGTTCAGTCGGCTGGCTGGTCGGCAACGGCGGCGGCATGAGCCGGCTCGGCGGCTATCTCGGCGAGGCCGTTGCACGCGAGTGGTTTGCCGACCCGCGCGCCTTCGTCGTCAGCGCGACTGGCGCAGTCGGCATGGCAACGGCGGTTGCAGGGGGATACCGCCTCTGGGGACGCTGGCCGTTCGGCAGCGGCGCGGATCATGCGACCCGTTTCATGGTGCTGGCTAGCATCAAGCCTGAGGACCCGGCGTCGCCACTTCTCTGCTGCTATCTCGATCGGGCAGACGTGACCATCCACGACAACTGGCATGTGTCCGGACTGCGCGGCACCGGAAGTTGCGATTTCGAAGCGCGCGATGTGTTCGTGCCGGCCGCGCGCCGCGACCGACCCAGCCCGGACTGCTCTATCGCATGCCGCCATTATCGGTATTCGCGTGGAGCATCTGCGGCGTGCCGCTCGGCATAGCGTCCGGCGCCATGACCTCGTTCGCGGAGCTCGCCTGCCGGAAAAGCAACGTTGGCAGCCGGGTCCTGCTGCGCGATCGTGAGACAGTCCAGGCAACGCTGGGTCGGGCGAGAGCAACGCTTCGCGCCGCCCGCGCCTTCCTGAGTCATGCCATGACGGACCTGATGGCCGCTACCGCTACGGGCGGCAAGCGACTGGTGGAGGCGCGGGCGGACATTCGGATCGCCAACGCACACGCGGCAGAGACTGCGATGTCCATTACCGATGAGCTGGCCACCAGTGTGGGCGCGGCCGCCATCTTCGAGACCTGCGTCCTGGAGCGCGCCGTCCGCGACGTGCGCGCCGTCGCGACGCATATCGCGATGAGTCCGAACAACTACATCATCGCCGGCCGGCTGGCGCTTGGGCTCGATTCCGGCACCGCGAGATTTTGAACGTCACCTGATCACCAGCGGAGTTGCCCGATGTCTGTGATTTACCGGCTGGCGCGCGCCCAGGATCTGGAAGTCGCCGATGCTCTCGTCGTGTCCAGCATCAACGATCTCACGCAACGGCATGGCTTTGGGCCGATGGCCGCTTCTTCTCCTCCCCGGTTTCAGTTGTATTCCATGCAGGACGACCCCGACGGTCTGTGGGTGGCGGAGGAGGGCGAGCGGATTCTCGGCTTCGCCTGGAGCTGGGTCTGCGGTGACATGTGGTTTCTGGCCCAGCTCTTCGTGTCTCCCGATCAGCAGGGACGCAGCATCGGCCACGAACTGATCAAGCGGACCCTGGAGCACGCCGAGACATCGGCCGCCTCCAACCGGGTGCTCATTACCTTCAGCTTCAACACGGTCTCGCAAGGTCTCTATATCCGCCATGGATTGCTGCCGCGATTTCCCATCTACAGCGTCGGCGTATCGCGAGAGCATCTGATGGGTCGTCTGCACGGTGCGCGGTTTCAATTCACGCCGCTCGATGATGCGGCTTCGACGCTGCGTCGCCTAGTTCAGGCGGACGAGCGGGTGCTTGGCGTGTCCCGCGAAAAGCATCATCGCTATCTCATGAGCGACCGCGCGACGAGAGGGGTCAATCTCTACGACGGCAGCGACTGGGCGGGCTACGCTTACGTGGACGCCGGCGGACACATCGGACCGCTCGCGGTCCTGCAGGCGAATGCCGTCGCTCCCGCGTTCAGGACGGCGCTGCATTTGGCGCTTGAGAGTGGCTCGTCGCGGATATCGGCCTTCCTGCCCGGCGCAAGCGGGCCGGCTCTCAACACCGCGATCGAGCACGGAATGCGGATCAAGTGTCCGATGTTGCTGATGTCCTCGCGTGAGTTCGGAGACTGGGCCCAGTATCTGCCGCGCAACCCGGGCTTCATGTGACCGGACGGGAAGCGCAAGCGGGCCCAAGGTCAGCTCAAGGGCAGCCCAAGGGCAGTTCCCAGGAACCAAAGCCTTTGCGTTCGCATTGCCGTCGCTGAACTCGGCGGGGAATGCCAGCTGACGGCGTGCGGCCGAGCGCCTGACGGTGGAGAACGATGAGGGATAGTAGCTCGGAGATTGCCGAGATCAGGGATGCCGTTCACCTCTGCATCGACATGCAGAACATCTTTGCGCCGAGCGGGCTCTGGGCGACGCCCTGGATGGAGCGGGTGCTGCCGACGATCGCCTCAATCGTTTCCCGCCATCCGACCAGAACGATCTTCACGCGCTTCATCACGCCGCAGGATCCGGAAGACCGTCCCGGCCAATGGCAGAGCTATTTCCATCGCTGGCGCCAGGCCACTCGCAGGTATCTTCCGCCATCCGGTCTCGAACTCGTGCCGGCCCTGAGCGAGTTCGTTCCTCCGGCCGTCATTATCGATAAGCCGGCCTATTCCGCATTCAGCAATCCCGGACTCGCGAGTCTGCTGATCGAAAAGAATGTCGGTGCGGTCGTGGTCACGGGCGCAGAGACCGACGTCTGCGTGCTGTCGACGGTGTTGAGCGCCGTCGACCTCGGCTTCAGGGTCGTCATCGTCGAGGACGCGCTGTGCAGTTCGTCCGACGTCGGGCACGATGCGCTCATGACGATGTACCGCACCCGCTTTCACGGCCAGGTCGACCTCGTGACCGCGGAGGAACTGGAGGAGTTCTGGCGGGAGTAGATGGCCGATGAAGCGCGGCGCCCGATTCACATAACCTAGTGCGCGGGTCCCCCAAGGTGGTCAAAGTGTGCGGGCTGGAAAGGGGGCTGCGATGGCGATGGACCGCATCGAACAGGCTTTTATCGCCACTGCAATCACGGGCTTTCTCGTGATGATGGCGGCCATCGTTTGGATGATGATGGAGTGACCGCGCGAGGTTTCCTGTCTTGCGCGCCGCGCTGCCCTATGTCACCCCTGGCTCGCTGTCGCGCATCTGTTCTGATCGTCAACCGCGCGGATCGGCGATGAGTGCGGCCAGCTTCCGCGCCATCGCGCCGAGATCGATTGGCTTTTCCGGAAGCGGCACGTCCTCGAATTCCGGACCGACGGTGATCTTGTCATAGCCTGTGGTGAACACGAACGGGATGTTGCGCGCCTTCAGTTCGCGCGCAATCGGAAAAATCATCTCGCTGCGGATGTTCACGTCCAGCACCGCGCCATGCAGGATGCTGCCGTCGTGCAGGATTTTGACGGCATCCTCGAAATGACCGGCCGGACCCGCAATCTCCGCGCCCAGCGCGCGAAACGTGTTGCCGATGTCATCGGCGAGAAAATACTCGTCCTCAACAACGAAAATGCGACGCCCGGCGAGCGGCCCGCGCTGATGCGACGGGTTGGGCGATGTTGCCATGGTGCCTCAAGCCTCCGCTTCCAGCCCCTTGGAACATACAAGGGGGACCCGCCTTGGTAAAAAACGATGCGACCCAAATGGCTAACCGCGACATCATCGTCATCGGGGGCTCGGCGGGAGCGACCCAGCCCCTGAAGCAGATCCTCGGCCGCTTGCCGCCCGATCTGCCGGCAGCCGTCTTCATCGTCCTGCACATCCCGGCGCAAGGGATCGGCATTCTCTCGACCGTCGCCAGCAGCGTCGCCGCCCTGCCAGTCCGGCAGGCGGAAAGCGGCATGAAGATCGAGCCTAGCCGGATCTATCTGGCTGCACCTGACCACCATCTCCTGCTGGCGGAGGATCACGTGTTGCTCGGGCGCGGCCCGCGCGAGAACATGGTCCGGCCGGCGATCGACCCCTTGTTCCGCTCAGCAGCCCTCTATCACGGGCCGCGCGTGATCGGAGTGCTCTTGAGCGGCCTGTTGTCGGACGGGGCGGCTGGCCTCAATGCCATCAAGCGCTGCGGCGGGATGACCGTAGTCCAAGACCCCTCCGACGCCATTGCCGACGAGATGCCGCAACGCGCGATGGAGGCGACCACTGTTGATGTCTGTGTTCCCAGCGCCGGTATGGGCGACGTTCTCTCCGAACTCGTCAGAGAGCAGGCCGGAGCCATTCTGCCGATCCCGCCCGAGATCAGGCTTGAGGTGGAGATCGCAGCCGGCGACCGGATCGGCAGTGACAAGCTTGTCTCGATGGCCGATCCCGTCGCGCTGACCTGTCCGGCGTGCGGGGGCGTGCTGTCCGAGGTCAAGGAATCGCGCCCGATACGTTTCCGCTGTCAGGTCGGTCATGCTTTCGGTGCCGATGTCCTTGCCAAGGAGCAGGAAGGGCGGGTCGACGAAGCCCTGCGTGTTGCTTTGCGCATCATCGAGGAACGCGCGGAACTGGTGCAGCGCATGGCCGCGGATGGGCGTCGCAGTGGCCGGTCCGCCGTTGCCGAGATGTATGAGGCGAGGGCAGCCGAATATCGCGAATATGCCGACATGATCAGGCGCGTCGTGCTAAGGTCGCTGGATGCTCCGTTGCGCAAGCGGGAAGGTTGAGGGCGCTGTCATGGCCATCTCCGTTACCGAATGCTCCGAGCAACTCGATTCCGAGCGCCGCCATCTAACCAAGGCCAATGAGGACATCGAAGAGGGCTCGAAACGTATCCGTGACCAGGAGGATCGGGTTCGAGAGCTCATGGCTGGTGGCCATGACGCGGGTGAGGCCGAGCGGCTCGTCGCCCTTCTCAAACAGACGCTGACCGAGTGGGAGCGCCACCGCGTCCTGATCGAGGAGCGTGTCGCCTATCTCCAGCACGAGATTGATCCTGCGCTGCCGAGATAAGGCTGACGTTGGACGCTCAATTCCACACGATCTCAACCCCGGACGGTCGCGCTGCCGGCCCGAGCTGCGCAGCCTCTATTTTTCCGCGGGTTCAAAATGGGAAGGTCGGCATGCGGGCTGAGCCGCCCTCGGGCCACTATTGGCTCTAAGCATTTCTGCCTTCCATCTATTGGGATAACATCCATTTCTGCTATGTGCTTGGGGGGAGCGGTTCGCCCCGCCAGCCAATGAAAGCTAGCAAGGACATGCACGAAGTCGGCGACCAGCCGGTCGAAAGAGAGCGCCAGATCAGGTCCCCGCTGATCGTGGGGGTGGGTGCCTCGCCGACTGCCCTGGACAGTATCGAGCGCTTCTTTGCCAAGCTCACCGTTGAGCCTGATCAGGCTGTCGTACTGGCGCTTCAGCATCATGAGGCGTTGGACGAGCCGCGGCTGCGCGAAATCCTGCAAAATGCGAGCGCTGCCGTGGTCTCCGGCATCGGCGACGGCCAAACCATCGAGGGCGGTACGATCTATCTTTGTCCACCGGCGATGATCACCACGATCCATGGCGGCCGTTTTGCGATCCGCGAGGCCGAGCAGGCGCCCGGTGAGCGGGCCACGATCGACAGCTTCCTGGTGTCGCTGGCGGAAGAACGCGCCGAGCAATCGATCGGTGTCATACTGGCCGGCACCGGCGGCAACGGCACGCTCGGCGCAGCGACGCTGAAGGATCATGGCGGTCTTGCCATCGCCGAAAAAGTCGCGAGCGAGGAGCTGGATCATCTCGAGGACGCCAACACGCCAGCGGCCATCGCGGACTACGTGCTGCCGCCGCAAGACATTCCGGAGCACATCCGGGTTTATGCCCGCCATCTGCGACGGTTGGACGAGAAGCAGGGGTTTGATGAGGTGCTGGCCGCGGCCGCGGCCTCGCTATCACGCATCGCCGACATTCTGCGCAACAAGACCGGAAACGATTTCCACGGCTACAAGCAGAACACCTTCTTGCGCCGCGTGCAGCGGCGCATGCAGGTGGTCCAGATCGACGAAATCGCCGCCTATGTCGATTTCCTGCGCAACGATAAGGACGAAGTCCAGCACCTCTTCAACGACCTTCTGATCGGCGTCACCGAATTCTTCCGGGACAAGCGCGAATTTGAGGTCCTGGAGACCCAAATCGTCCCGAAGATATTCGAAGGCAAGGGCGCGGGGCAGCAGGTGCGCGTCTGGGTGCTCGGTTGCGCAACTGGCGAAGAAGCTTATTCCATCGCCATCCTTCTCCGCGAGCAGATGGCGCGGATGGATTCCCCGCCGCAGGTGCAGATCTTCGCGACCGACATCGATGGCCGGGCGCTCGCAACGGCGCGCGTCGGCCGCTATCGCACCAATATCGAGGCCGATATGAGCAGCGAGCGCCTGGCGCGCTGGTTCGTCCGGGAGGGCGACACCTATTGCGTGGTGAAGGAACTGCGCGAGATGTGCATCTTCTCCCAGCACAACGTCATCAAGGATGCGCCGTTCTCCAAGCTCGACCTGGTCTCCTGCCGCAACCTGCTCATCTATCTCAATGCCGAGTTGCAGAGCCGGGTGATCCCGCTGTTCCACTTCGCGCTGCTCCCCGATCGCTTCCTGTTTCTTGGCAATTCCGAGAACGTGACGCGGCATCCAAAATTGTTCGCGCCGGTGGACCGCCGCGCCCGCATCTTCAAGCGGCTCGAGACAGGAACGCGGCTGCCGCCGGAGTTTCCGATCACGACCGTGGCGGGAAGGGTCCCCGTCGAGCTGCCGCCGGTGCGTTCGTTCGGCCCCGACGTCGGCCTCGAGCGCCGCGCACAGCGCATCGCGGAGCGCTATGCGCCCGCTTACGTTATCACTGACGACAATTTTCAGGTCCTGCACTTCTCCGGGCGCACCGGCCGCTACATCGAGCCGACGGCGGGCGCCGCCACGCTCGACCTGCTCCAGCTCGTACACCGCGATCTGCGCCTGGAAGTACGCACAGCGCTGGGCCGCGCGGCAGAGACTAACGAGCCGGCCCATGCCGAGCAGGTGCAACTCGGGGTGCATGGCCATCGTATCCTCGTTGACGTCACGGTCGAGCCCATCCAGGACGGCGCCGGTGGCCATCGCAGCTTCGTCGTGCTGTTCAAGGATGGTCCACTCCGCACGATCGAGGCCGGCCAGGCCAATCCAAATGCGCTGGTCAGGACCGAGCATGTCGAGCGGCTCGAAAACGAGCTGCGTGCCACGCGCGAGCGCCTCCAGGCCACCATCGAGGAGCTCGAAAGTACGAACGAGGAGCTGAAGTCCTCCAACGAGGAGTACCAGTCGCTCAACGAAGAGCTGCAATCGGCCAATGAGGAGCTCGAAACCTCGCGTGAGGAATTGCAGTCGGTCAACGAGGAGCTGACCACCGTCAACGGCGAGCTGGCTCATCGCGTTCAGGAATTGACCCGCGCCACCAGCGACCTCAAGAATTTCCTCGAAAGCACGCAGATCGCAACCGTATTTCTCGACAATGATTTGCGGGTGATGACCTTCACGCCCGCGATTACGCAGGTTTTGCATCTGGTCGAAACCGACACAGGTCGTCCCATCAGTCATATTAAGGCGCGCGTCCCGATCGAGGAGCTCTATGACGACGTCCGCCGCGTGCTGCGCACGCTGGCCAGCGCGGAGCGCGAGCTGAGCGCGCCCGACAACGGTACGCGCTACATTGCGCGCGTCCTGCCCTACCGCAGCATCGACAATTTCATCGCCGGTGTCGTCATCACCTTCATCGACGTCACCGCCATCACCCGCGCCGAGGAGCGGCAACGCCTGCTGCTGGCCGAGCTCCAGCACCGCGTCCGCAACACGCTGGGCGTCGTGCGCTCGATCGCTCGTCGCACGGCCGACACAAGCCAGAGCGTCGAGGAGTTTGCTTCCCATCTCGATGGCCGGCTGAGCGCATTCGCCCGCACCCAGGCAATGGTGACCCGCGATCCCGAAAGCGGTGTCGATCTCGAATACCTCGCCGTCGAGGAGCTGCTGGCCTATAATGCCCGGGAAGGCGAGCAGGTGCGTTTGACCGGTCCGAAGGTGCGTTTGCAGTCCAAAGCCGCGGAAACCTTTGCGCTGGCTCTTCACGAACTCGCGACCAACGCGCTGAAATACGGCGCCCTGAGCCAGCCGACCGGGCGCATCGAGATCTCATGGCGAATCGAGGAGAGCACCGAGCCGGCAGTGATGATGTTCCAATGGCGGGAACGGGGCGGGCCGGTGGTCGCACCGCCGCCGCGCAAAGGTTTCGGCACCGAGCTCCTGGAGCGCACACTTGCGTTTGACTTCAAGGGGCAGACCACGATGGCATTCGATCCTGCCGGCCTGCAATGCACGATCACGGTCCCCCTGAGCAGACGCACTTTCCATACGCCGGCGGTGGCTGACTGATGCCGCTTTCAACATCCGACCGCAGCCTCGCTGAACCGGTCATTCGCCGATTGAACGTGCTCAGGCCGATGTCGGCTGAGGCGCGGCAATCACTCGAATACGCGTTGCTTGAGGCATTGCAGCGCACCAGATCGGGCGAGGACCTGATCTCCGAGGGCGATGCCGTCGATAGCGTCCGTCTCGTGCTGTCGGGCTGGCTCTGCCGCTACAAAACCCTTGAGGATGGCCGGCGCCAGATCGTCAACTTCATTTTTCCGGGCGAGAGCTGCGACGCGCACGCATTCCTGATGCCGGCCATCGACCATTCCATCGCGACGATGACGCCCGTCGTATACGCCGAGATCAAGCGTGCACACTTCGAGAGCCTGGTGGCCAACCACCGCTCGCTCGCCGAAGCGTTCCTGTGCGAGACCCTCGTCAACGCCGCGATTCAGCGCGAATGGGCCATCAATCTCGGCCGTCGCGTCGCCCTGGAGCGCGTCGCGCATCTGTTCTGCGAGATCATCGAGCGGCTTCGTCCCGTCGGCATGGTCGACGGCAATTCTTGTGTCATGCCGATCACGCAGACGGACCTTGCGGACGCCACCGGGCTCTCGGTGGTCCATCTCAATCGCACGCTCCAGGAGCTGCGCGCCTCCGGCCTCATCGTGCTGCGCGAGCGCACGCTGACCATCAACGATCTCGGCGCGCTCAAGAACGCTGCCCTGTTCTCGCCGAGCTATCTGCAGCTCTATCGGCGCGGCTGAAATTTCGGATGCCGGCGAGCCGCTGAGCCAGTTCCAGAGTCGTTTCTCTGCCGAGGGCCAGCTTGGGCCGTGTGCTACCGTTGGATTCGCTGCGATCTATCTCACTATGAAGTGGAAGCAATCTGGAGTATTGTGCCTGCATCACCGGCCAAGGCTTTGCCCGTAGGCGCCGGTGGCTGAGAGATCGCGTGCTCCCGCCTGCATTGATCGGGAGCATGCTATGGACGACGATCCTTTCGCCTTTGAAACCCAAGACCTGCTAGAGCGCGCTGATCGCGTAATTGAGGAGAGTGTCCGCCTGCGGGCTCTCAACGCTGAGATCAGGAAGCAGCTACATCTCGCCCGTGATCAATTGGAATGGCAGCTCGCCGGGGCGGTCCTCAAGAAGTAGGGGCGCCGTCCTGTCTGCGACTGGTGAGCGCGCGGGCTTTCGCAAACTTCCACGAACCAAGCGTCGATCGTCCCGCTTCCGAGCGGCTCATTTCGACAGGCACGGCAACGCCGTTAAGATCTTAATCCAAGTTAGTGCCTGCATGAATTTTGAGCCGGCGGCGCATTTTGAGTAACTTGCGTAAAAGGCACTTTCACGCTGGCGTCCTATCATGGACCGATGCGCGATCCCCTCCTTTGCCGCGCAGCCGGCACGATAGACATCAGCCGCGCTCTGCGGGAGCAGCATCGACTGCTTGCGGCCGAGCACCGCCAGGCCGCGGGTGAACTGCGCCTTGCGCTCATGGAGAGCGCCATGGTCCTCACCGAGGTGAAGGCTCATCGTGACAATCGGGAAGACGAGTTCACATCGAGTGCCGGTTAGGCGATCTGCTGCCAGGTTTTTTGCGGAACCCGGCAACCGCTCCGCTTCTGGAGCGTTGATGGTTCGCCCACGCCGTTTGGGTGTGGCTAGCGCCTGACCATGGGGAACGCAACGGCGCGCTCTGCCCGATCATCAGGGAGAACGCCTCATGTTGATGCGGCATCGATCGAAGCAGACGGATCCGCTGGAGATACGCCTCGCCGCTGAAGCGCAGCGGCTGCGCGAAGAAGCCAAGGCGCTGCCGCCGGGAGCGGCACGGGACGAGATGTTGCGCAAGGCGAGGCAAGCGGAGACCGGCTCTCAGATGAGCGAATGGCTTCGATCACCAGGCTTGCAGCCGCCCGACTAGAACCACGCAGAGGCATGCGCAGACTGGCGCGCAAGGCCGCGGCGCAAATAATGCGACGCGGGTCCGGGCTGCACGCACCGGGAACAGGTTAGATGTCGGCGCGTACCGATGCGCTGGTGTCGTGGGCAGAAACCGGAAAAATGAGCACCACGTCCATCGTCCCCGTTGCGTCCGGTTGTCACCCGGCGGTGCCTTCCGTCAACGCCGCTTCGCGGCTTTGGTTCGCCTGTTATACGGCGAGCGATTGGTGGGCCTCAACGAAATCCCTTCACGCTGCGCCTTGCTGCGGATGGCTGCGGCCGGACGCTGAAGCTTAATGCTCATGACGCCGGTTGGCGTGTTGCCTTTCGCGAGCTGCTTCAGCTTGCTCACGTCCGCAGGCGTCCACGGCTCGCGCGCGCGGCGCTTGTAGGCGGGATGCGCCTTGCGTGGTCCTTTGCGGCCGATCGGTGAGCCCGGCCGTTTCCATGCTGCTTTCGCCATGATGATCCTCCTTCAAGTCCCCCATGAACATGCGAATCAGAATTTCGGTTCCGGCGCAGTCGAATTGCGCTGCGACGCAAACCTGCTGCGTAGCCGCGAGCAAAATCACGCATTGTTAACTTATTGAAATGCCGGAACCCGCTGATGCGGCGGAAGCTACAAACATCGCCGGGCTGGGCCGCCCCAGCCGGTACGAAACCTGGGCCCCGGTGCCCGACCTCCCGCCGGGGCCAATTTCCTTCCATCCAAATGATTTGTGAAACGACAATGACCGCCAAACGCAACCGCAGGAAACAGACCCAATCGCTCCAGGAGCGGCTGGCTGCATTCGCCGAAAACGCCCGCGCACGTGCGCGCAGCCTGCCGCCCGGTAGGGAGCGCGAGATGCTGCTGCAACGGGCCAAGCAGAACGAGGTGACCTCGAACCTGACGGACTGGCTGAGCGCGCCCGCCCATCCCAGGCGAGATCGATGACGATGCCGGGCATGAAGCACTATCGCGCTTTCCAGATCGATCGCGACGGTCATGTGTTCGGATGCATCAATCTCGTCTGCGGCGATGACGAGCAGGCCAAACGCGAGGCCGCCGCGCTCGTGCTGGTCCATCGCATCGAGCTATGGCGGCTGGACCGGCGGATCGCGCATTTCGATCTGGCTCAGGAAGCCGTTCGCCAACAGGCATTCGGGAACTAGCCGCTGCGCCCCGGGTTGGTCGAACGCGCCCGACTTTGCCAGGAGCCAGCATGACGGAAGCCGACATTCGCAAGGGGATGCCGCCCGTCAGGCTGTCGCGCGAAGAATTCGAGAGCCGTTACAGGAGCCAGTTCGTCGATCCTGCCTTTGCCCCCCTGCAACGCGAGCTTGATGCCATCGTCGGCGCCGCCTGGGACGCTTACAGCCATTCGCGCAAGGCGCCGCTGACGCGCAAGGCGGGAGCAGGCTTCGCCGATCCCGATTACGACATTGCCGTCGATTGGCTGGAGGCGCGTGCCGCCGTGCTTGCGGCGCAGCGACGGCATGACGATGCCAGTGAGACGCTGCGGATCCTGATCATCAACGGCTCGGCCCGCAGCGAGCACACCTGTCCCGGCGAGATGTCCAAGACCTGGCGCCTGGTCAAGTTGGCCGAGCCGGTCTTCACCGAGATGGGATTTGCCGTCGACATCCTCGATCTCTCGCGCCTCGCTTCGGAATTCGGCAAGAATATCCATCCCTGCAAATCCTGCGTCGCAACCGCGATGCCGCTCTGCCACTGGCCATGCAGCTGCTATCCGAACTATTCGCTGGGGCAGGTGGGCGACTGGATGAACGAGATCTATCCGCTCTGGGTCGCCGCCCACGGCATCCTGATCGTGGCGCCGGTGAACTGGTATCACGTGCCCGCCGGACTGAAAGCGATGATGGACCGGATGGTCTGCGCCGACGGCGGCAATCCCGATCCGAGCTCGACCCATGGCAAGAGGGCCGCTGAAGCCAAGGCGATCGAGCTGAAGGGCTGGCCTTATCCGCGTCATCTCGCCGGCCGTCATTACGGCGTCGTCGTTCACGGCGATGCGGTCGGCGCCGAGGGGGTGCGCCGCGCCTTGTCCGACTGGCTTACCGACATGCAGCTGATCTCGGCGGGCCGTTACGCCGAGCTCGACGGTTATGTCGGCTATATGGAGCCATACGCCAATTCGCATCGCGAGCTCGACGAAGACGACGAATTCCAGCAGCAGGTGCGGAATGCGGCGCGCGCGCTCGGCAACGCGGTCCGGCTGGCGCGGAGCGGGCGGCTCCAGGACCCCGGTGCTGGTGTTCAGGACCCAAACCCCAAATGACCAGCGCGCCACTCGATTGCTTGATCGTCGGCGGCGGCCCGGCCGGACTAATGGCCGCAATCTATCTGGCGCGATTTCGCCGCAGCGTCTGTGTCGTGGACGCCGGCGCGAGCCGGGCGGCGCTGATCCCGCGCAGTCACAACGTCCCCGGCTTCGTCCACGGTCTGTCCGGCACCGAATTGATCGCGCGCATGTCGGCGCAACTGGACGAGCTCGCCGTTACGCGGGTCGACGCCGAGGTCACCACATTGCAGCGGCACGCGCATGGCTTTGAAGCGAGCTGGAACGGTCGCGCACATCAGGCCGTCACCGTCGTTCTCGCCTGCGGCATCGTCGACACCCATCCGCCGTTCGTGGAATGGCGCGCGGCGGTCGCGGACGGGCTGTTGCGCTATTGTCCCGTCTGCGACGCCTTCGAGGCCGCCGGCCGCCGCACCGGCGTCGTCGGCCCTCTTCACCGCGCTGCCGGCAAGGCGTTGTTCCTGCGCGGCTACTCGCGCGACGTGACGCTGCTCGCAACCGGTCCGGACGACGGGAAGGCAGCAGCGTCAGAGCTGTCTGAAGCGGGTGTGAGGCTCGTGTTCGCGCCCGACCTGCACTTGCGGCGACGCGACAACGGCGTCGAAGCCGCCTTCGCGGACGGCCGGACGGCGCAATTCGACATAGTCTATCCCGCGATGGGCGCGGAGGTCCGCTCGCAGCTCGCGATGGTGCTGGGCGCCGAACATACCGCCGAAGGCTATTTGAAGGTCGACGACCATCAGCGCACGTCGATCGATGGGCTCTACGGCATCGGCGATATCGTCACCGACCTGCACCAGATCTCGGTCGCCTTCGGCCACGCCGCAATTGCCGCCTGCACGATCCATAACAGCCTGCCGCGGCTCTTGGCATGACGCGGCCGGGCCTGGCAGAGCCACACAATCGAGCGGAACCTGGAACGAAGCGCGTTGCCCCGCTTTGGTCGAGCGGAGTGAGGCGCGCGATGGGAGAGAACGGATGGCCCAATCCGAAGACATGACCCGCTGCATCGGGCTCTGCATGAGCTGCTATCAGACATGCCTCGGCACGGCGATGAATCACTGCCTCGAGACCGGCGGCAAGCACGTGGAGCCAAAGCACTTCCGCCTGATGATGGCCTGCGCCGAGATCTGCCGGACGGCGGCGCATTTCATGCTGATCAACACGCCCCATCACAGGCACACCTGCAGCGAATGCGCTGAAATTTGCGCCGAATGCGCCGAGGATTGCGAGCGGATCGGCGGCATGGACGAATGCGTCGCGATGTGCCGCTCCTGCGCCCAATCCTGCCGCGCGATGGCGGCCTGAAGGACGACGCCCCATGCTGGAAGAGAAACTCAAGGAAGCCATCATCGGCGAGCTGCAAAGACAGGCCGCCGAGCGGCCGCAAGCGCTTAGGGTTCAAGGCGCGGATGATGCCGAACGCTCGGAGGAGCTGAACGTCAACGGCAAGGTCGACCTTGGCGCGCTGGTCATGGTGATCGCGGGATCGGTTGCCGGCGGCCCTTAGCTCGATCGTCGACCGCCCCTTAGCCGTATTCCTCTCCGATGCCGTATTCCCGGTAGATCTCCAGCGGATCGAGGTCGGGGAACAGGCGGCATTTGGCCTGGGCCAGGTGCAGGCTTACCGCGGCCGGCTCCTTGCCATTCGAGAGCATCTTGCGGATGTCGTCCATATGTGCGTTCGGCCGGTGCTTGGGCTCGAGTTGCTCCAGTGCGACCAGCGCGGTCGCGAGGGCCTCGGTCAGAACCCAGTCGTCGTGGCCCGTGATTCCCTTCTTCGACATCGGCAGACCCCACATCTGGTGGCGGTCGATAGTCTATCGCGACTTCCGCCAAATCGCCATTGAACCGTTGCGGGCTACCGGCGTGCAATGGACCGACGGCATGCTCCGTCTTGCATTATGGCCGCGTGTGGCTAAATGGCGGCGAACTGCGAGGCGATAGTATCTTTGTTGAAACAAATTTGGCGTAGACGGACCTGCACGGTCTCCAGGCCGGCTGCTCCGTCCGGCCCCCTGATTCCGTATGCGCAACGATCCGGTTGCGCATCCCTCAAGGCTCGAGCCAGCATGGTCTTTCTTAGCTTCGTCTACCGCTTCATCACCAATTTCGCTTTCCTGGCGGTGGTCTATTTCAGCCTGAACTTCATGGAGAAGTATCCGAACCGGGCGATCCTGGCGATCCTGGTGCTGGTCTATGCCGCCATGCGCGCCGCCTCGACGCTGCGCGCGTTCTACTTCTTCCAGAAGATCGAGAAGCTGGAAGCCGAGACGCGGCGCCTTCAGGCTCCCATCAATGATGGCTCGGGCGGAAGCTCGGCACGCAAGCAGGTCGTCGCCGACGTTGCGCGGCTGCGGCGCGACGGCGAGCTCAAGTCCTATATGGACCTGTTCTTCCTGGCGCTGATCGTGCTGCTCTGCGTCGCCGCGATCATGCGGCAGTAGGACCTTAAGCACGCTTCTTCAGGCTGGCGACGCCGGTCGGGTGTGGGGCAGCGCTCTTGGTCTGCGCGGCGGGCTTCGGCGCGGCTGGCGCTGCCTGCGCGGTGCGCCGTCCTTGCGATCTCGCTGCCTTGCCCCTGGCTGCCTTGTCCTTGGCCGCGTGCGGCGTCTGGGCTGCCATGGCCAGCCGCGTCGCGCGCCGCGACAAGGACGTCGACAGCAGCACCTCGACCGAGCCCTCGGGGATCGCAAACAGATCGCGGCCCGGCACGGGCAGGGTAGCCTCGACATTCGCCTGCGCCATGGTCCGGCGCGGCAGCAGCGGCTGGTGCTCGGTCTGCGCATTGAGATCGGCAAGGGCGGGCGCCGGCAGCATCCGGGTCTGCGCGAACACGAAATTCGGCACGCGCGGCCAGCGCGCGATCGGCGTCGTCTCGGTCGGCGAATGCAGCAGCCATTCCACCGGCGTGGTCGGCGTCGCCGGCCGATCGGCGGTCGCGGGCACCACATGGACGATACGATAGCCCCGCGCCTTGAGGTCACGGATGATCTTCGGCAGCGCCGCCACCGTGCGGGCCTGGATGTCGTGCAGCAGCAGGATGCCCTTGCCCTTGGCCTCGAGGCGCTGGATCGCGAGCTGATAGACGCGATCCGACGACACATGGCGCCAATCGTCGGCCGGAAAATCGGCGCTCCAGACCTGGATGCCGCGCGAGATCAGATGGTTCTCCACGCCTTCGGCGCGCATCAGGCCGGGAATGCGGAAGAACGGCGCAAGCTTGGTCGGATCCGTCATTGCGGCCGCGGTCCATTCGATGCCGCCGTTGATCTCGGCCTCGGCCTTCTCGATCGGCATGCGATCGAACGTCAGCGGATGGTCCATGCTGTGCGTGCCGACGGTGTGGCCCGCCGCCACCAGCTTGCGCACCCCTTCCGGGTTGGCCTTGGCCTGGTTGCCGATGATGAAGAAGGTCGCCTTGATGCACTCGTCGGCTAAGATCTGGAGCACCTGGTTGGAATATTTCGGCAGCGGACCGTCGTCGAAGGTCAGGACCACTTCATGGTCCTTCAGGGGCAGCGTCTCGCGATATTGCATGGTGCCGATCAGCGGATGCTCGCGCGGATCGACCACGAGGGTACGGGACGTCCCGAGCGCGTCGGGATGGCCGGGACAGTCGGCCGCGAGCGCCGCCGGCGAAGCGGTCGTCAGCAATCCCAGCAACAGGCCAAGGGCCGTCCACGATCGCGTCCGCAAACCAACGCTACTTCCGATCATGAACCTCGTCTGCCCCCATGAGATTGCCGCCTTAATAGGTCGGAGATGCCCCAAAACGGTTCAGCCGGAGCCGCCCTCAACTTTGCATGGGGTAGCATGAACAGAGTATTAATTGGCCCCAAATCACCCATTTTGCGCCGGCGTGACATTCCGGCATCAATGCGCATCGGCATTCTTCTGCGCTGGGCCTGCCGGAACGATGTGAACAACTCGATACCCGTTCTCCCTCAGATACCGCAGGAAGGCCGGCATGATCGCGGCCGTGCGCGCCTTGGGGTCGTGGAACAGGATGATGCCCTTGCCGCTCGCGGCGAGGCGCTCGGTCACGAGCTTCAATTCCTGCTCCGGCGTGATCTCGTTCCAGTCGCTGGCCCAGAGGTCAGCCCCGAACACCACGATGCCGCGCGCCTGGAGCAGGTCGAGCTGTGCGGGCGTGGACTCGAAATAGGGGAAGCGGAAGAACGGCGTCGAGGGCGTCGTGGTCGAAACCCCGCGCAGCGCCATCTCGTCGGCCGCGATGCCGCGGTCGATCTCGCTCTTGGCCTTGTCGAACGGGATCCGCGCCATGAACGGGTGCGAGAAAGTGTGGTGGCCGATGGTGTGGCCCTCGCTGGCGATGCGCTTGACCATGTCCGGATGTTCGGAGGCGTGCAGGCCGATCAGGAAAAAGGTCGCACGTACGCATTCCTGCGCCAGCGCCGCCAGCACCTTCGACGTGGTCGGTGGATGTGGGCCGTCATCGAAGGTCAGCACGACCTCGCGATCGGCGAGTGGCAGCGTCTGCGGAAAGCTCTTCAGGCCCACGCGCGGGGTGGCCTTGACGTCGACACTCAGAACGCGCGCAGTGCCGAGCGCGTCCTTGCGCGGGCACTCGGCGGCTTCAAGCGAGGTCGCGCCGACGAGGCCGGCCAGCACCGCGCCCAGCGCCATCGGCGTCCATTCCGGGCATTGCATCTTTGTCATTGCGCTCGCTGTTCGCTTGTGGGTATTGCCTGAACCGTCAGCCCAGACCATCTGATCCAACCTGTCAAACGGCGAGGCGCGCCATGGATGAACATCTGGACGTTGCCGCTCCCGCCGCGGATTCGGTACTCGACCACGTACCGATGCGCAATGAAGACGGCGAAATTCGTCACGAATTCGTCGAGGAGATCGCGCATGCGATCGAGGCCGCAGACTCGGCACAGCTGCGCGCGATCGTCGCCGAGCTGCACGAGGCCGACCTGGGCGACCTGATCGGCGCGTTGCAGCCCGACGACCGCGTCCGCCTGGTCGAGCTGACCGGGCGCGACTTCGACTTCTCCGCGCTGAACGAGGTCGACGAGGCCGTGCGCGAGGAGATCCTCGAGGAACTGCCGCCGGAGACCGTCGCTGAAGGTGTCCGCGAGCTCGAATCCGACGACGCGGTCGAGCTCCTGGAAACGCTCGATGCCGAGGAACAGGAGGAGATCCTCGAGAAGCTGCCGCTGAAGGAGCGCGTCGCGCTCGAGCGCAGCCTGCTCTATCCGGAGAATTCCGCCGGCCGGCGGATGCAGACCGAATTCATCGCGGTGCCCCAGGACTTCACCGTGGGCCAGGCGATCGACTACATGCGCGAGACGCCGGACCTGCCCGACCGCTTTTATGAGATCTACGTCGTCGACAAGGACCAGCACTGGCAGGGTGCGGTGCCGCTCGACGTGCTGCTGCGGGCGCGCCGTCCGGTGCCGCTCACCGAGCTGACCGACGAGGATCGCCGCCGCGTCTCCGTCCTGGAGGACCAGGAGGAGGTGGCCCGCATGTTCGGCAAGTACAATCTCGTCGCAGCGCCTGTGCTCGACACCCAGGATCGCCTGGTCGGCGTCATCACCGTCGACGATGTCGTCGACGTCATCGAGGAGGAGGCGGACGAGGACCTCAAGGCGCTCGGCGGCGTCACCAGCGACGAGGAGCTGTCGGACACTTTTCTCACCATTGCGCGCGGCCGCTTCAACTGGCTGCTGGTCAATCTCGCCACCGCCTTCCTGGCGTCCTCCGTGCTCGGCCTGTTCGAAGGCCAGCTCGAGAAGATGGTGGCGCTCGCCGTGCTGGCGCCGATCGTGGCGAGCCAGGGCGGCAATGCCGCGACCCAGACCATGACGGTCGCGGTGCGGGCGCTGGCGACGCGCGAGCTCGGCTCCTCCAACGCCTGGCGCGTGGTGATGCGCGAGAGCCTGGTCGGCCTCGTCAACGGTCTCGCCTTCGCCGTGATCACCGGCATCGCGGCCGTGGCCTGGTTCAAGATCCCCGGCCTCGGCATCGTCATCGGGCTTGCGATGATCTGCAACCTCATTGCCGGCGCGCTCGGCGGAATCCTGATCCCGATGGCGCTCGACCGTGTCAGGGCCGATCCCGCGGTGGCGTCCGGCACCTTCGTCACCACCGTGACCGACGTCGTCGGCTTCTTCTCCTTCCTCGGCATCGCGACGCTCTGGTTCGGGTTGAAGTAGGACGGACGTGCGGCAACCTCACTCTCGTGTCCCGGGCGCGCAGCAACGCCCTTAGCGTTGCTGCGCAGAACCGGGACCCAAAAAGCGATAGGGACGAGACCCACGAGATGGGCCCCGACACTGCAGCGCAACGCTGAAGAAGTGCTGCGCTGCGTCCGGGGCACGAGACCGCTCTCTTAATCCGAACTTAAGCGACCTGCCGCATCATCGCCCCGCTTGGGGGAATGAGCATGCGGTTGCGGCTGAAGGCGGACGGACGGATCGTCGAATTGCGGGACGGACAGGAATTTCCGGTCCAGCCGGCGGCCAATGTCGCGCCGGGCGATGCCGGCCCGCTCGCGGTGCGCGATTTGCGCCGCCGCGCCTGCCTCACGCAGATGGAGTTCGCCGCAAAACTCGGCGTCCCAGTCGAGACCATTCGCAACTGGGAGCAGGGCAAGCGCGCCCCGCGCGGACCGGCCCGCGCGCTGCTCGCCGTGATCGCGCATGCGCCGGATACGGTCTTCCAGGCGCTCGCCAAAGTTTGACGCTAAGGACGGAACGCCAAGAGCTCGCGCGAACCTGCCGTTAGCATTGCGTTGAATATCCGGCCGAACTGTCGCGGCGTCCGTTGGCAGCGTCATGGGCCGGGTCCATAATGACGGCCGGATGATTTGGGGCTGCCGCAACAGAGAGGATTCCTCATGCTGTTCGTCGAGGCCAATGGTGCAAGGATCCCGGCGATCGGGCTCGGGACCTGGGAATTGGGCGGCCGGCCATGCGCTCGCATTGTCGAGCAGGCGCTGCGGCTCGGCTATCGCCACATCGATACCGCGCAGGCCTATGACAACGAGCGCGAGGTCGGCGACGGCTTGCGGTCCTCGGGCGTGCGCCGCGACGACATCTTCCTCACGACGAAAGTCTGGACCAACCATTTCGCGCCCCACGATCTCGAACGCTCGGTCAAGGAGAGCCTCGCCCGCCTGCGACTTCCCTCCGTCGATCTGTTGCTGCTGCACTGGCCGAATTCGCATGTGCCGCTGGCGGAGACGCTTGGAGCGCTGTCGCATGCGAAGCGCATGGGCCTGACCCGCCACATCGGCGTTTCCAATTTCACGGTGGCGCTGATCGAGCAGGCGGTGGCGTTATCGCCCGAGCCGCTTGTCTGCAATCAGGTCGAATATCACCCTTATCTGGATCAGGCGAAGGTGAGGGCGGCCTGCGACCAGCATGGTCTTGCTCTCGTCGCCTACAGTCCCATCGCCAAGGGCCGCATCAAGTCCGACCAGACGCTCGCGGAGATCGGCCGCGTCCATCGCAAGAGCCCGGCGCAGGTGTGCCTGCGCTGGCTGATGCAGCAGAATGTCGCCGCGATCCCGCGCACCTCGCGCGTCGAGCGTCTGTCGGAAAACATCGAGATCTTCGATTTCGAACTGTCGGAGGACGAGATGGGCCGGATCGCCGCGCTCGCCAATCCCAGGGGACGCCTGACCGACTTCGGCTTCGCGCCGAAATGGGATTGAGGGGGGCTTCCATTATGCTAGGACCAGCGCGGCAACCTGAAGTCAATCGATGGAACTGCGGAAGATCATACGGACGGACCTGGCGGCGTCGGCAATCGCGCATCTGACGCTGGTGGCGCTGATCATCCTGATCAGCGAAGTCCATCCGTTCCACGCCGCGCCACCCGAGACTGTTACGGTCGACATCGTCACGCCGGAGCAGGTGAAGGAGGAGGCCAAAGCCGAGGAGAAGGCCCAGGAAGAGGCGAGGGAGAAGCCGCCGGAGCCGAAACCCGACCTGAAGCTGCCGAAGCTGGATTTCGCCGACAAGTCGGATGCGACGGCCAAGCAGCAAACCGCGCCATCGCCCTCACCGCAGGCTTCGCCCGAGCCGCAACGTTCTGCGCAGCAGCAACAATTGCAGAAACAGCCTTCGCCGCCGAACCCGCGCGAGGTCAATGCACAGCCGCAACAGCCTCCGCAGCAAGCCCTGCCGCAGCCGATGCCGCAACCGCCGCCTCAGGGCATGCCGCTGCCTCCGACGCCGCCATCACAGGTGATGCAGCAGCCCCAGGCCGCACCGCCGCCGGCCTATCAGGCTCCGGAGCCCGACGTCACCGTCAAGTACGGCGTCATGCTGGGCCTGCCACCTGAATTGACGGAGCTGCCGAAAGACGCCCCCAAGAACGACGGCGGCGACGCCAAGGATTCGATCGCCGCCAAGCTGCCGTCCGAGGTCATCGCCGAGCTGCGCCGTCACCTGAAAAACTGCGCCAAGCTGCCGTCCGGGGTCGCGCCGACCGACAACGTCTATATCAAGCTGCGCACGGTGTTCGCCACCGACGGCACGCTGGCACGCGAGCCGATCCTGATGGAAGCCCCGCCGTCCGCGAAGGGCGTCGCCATCGTCAAGTCCGCAATGAGCGCACTCCAGAATTGCCAGCCCTACAAGATGCTGCCGGCCGACAAATACGGGGAATGGAAGGTGCTGGATTTGCCGTTCAGCCCGCGGGATTTCGGCGGGGGCTAGGACATAGTCGTGTAGCCCGAACGGAGCGCAGCGTAATCCGGGTGATTGCTCGCCATTGACACTTTCCCCGATCGCGCCGCGCTCGATCCGTCGCCGCGCCTGTGTCGCGGCTCTGTCAATCCCGATTGCGCAAAATATTCTCCTTTACCGAAATTCGGAAATGACGTATGTATCGCCCACCCCGGTTCATCCGAGAGGGGCGATCATGTGTCGTGATGATCGCGGAGCCGGGCTTGCGGTGGACGCGGCAGCGTCGGGCGCGAGAGGCCAAGGGCAGGGCGGATTGCTCTCCGTGAGCCCTTAAGCTTCGCGCAGACGGACGGCGCTGTCAGGTTCGTCGCGCCAGCATGTCGATGGCAAGGTGCACAACGCCGTCGAACCCTGCGGCGCAGGCGAGCCGCGCGTACGGCAAAACCGTGTGGTCCTGGCCGTCGTTGCTACGGTCAAGCCCTGGCGGATGCGGCATGGGCGTCAACCGGCGCGGTGTCCGTGACTTTCGCTGGAGTGAGGGAGGCCAGAACGAACTCGGCTCCCGGGAGAGCGCGGCATAAGCCGTCAAACCACTGCGCAGGGAAGGCCGTGTGTTGGGCTTCACCTGTATGCCGCTGTGCAGTTCTTCTGCGTGTGCCTTTCGCACAGCGGACCGTGGGTGCCAGCCGGCACCCGGCCTTTCCTGCGCCCTCCGGCTTTGAGGGTGGAGAGATCAAGCAAAGCTCGGGCGAAACGCGCCGCGAGAATGCGAAGGCGTGTCTGCACGTTGAATGTGTGTTGGAGAATGACGTTGGTTCACCATGCTCCGTCATTGCGAGCGCAGCGAAGCAAATCCAGAGTCTTTCCGCGGAGGGATTCTGGATTGCTTCGCTGCGCTCGCAATGACGTTGAGAGAGCATGCCTCACTCTCCTCTCGTGCCCCGGACGCAGCGCAGCGCCCTTCAGCGATGCGCTGCAGAGCCGGGGCCTATATCGCAGCGCCTTCCCGTGTGGGCCGGGTCCCGGCTCTGCGTCGCGTCACTTCGTGCCGCGCCGTGTCCGGCACGGCAGTGCATCAATGACCGCGCTTCTTCTCCTCGTCAGCCGCCACCACCTCCGGCGCCATCGCCGCCCAGGCACTGGACGCGAATTGCCGTCGCCAGGTCACGACCACCACGGCCGCCGTGGTCGCGAACAGCAGCCAGGGGCTGACGAACCAGCCGAGATAGCCGAGCGCGAAGAAGAAAGCGCGCTGGCCGCGGTTGAAATGGCGGCCTGCGGATTCGAACAGGCGCGTGGTGCGGATGACATGGGCTTCCGCCTCCACCGTGTCGCGCTGGGACGCTGGCGGCATGCCGCCGAACAGGATCGCGACATAGTTGAACAGGCGATAGGCCCAGGCGAACTTGAAGAAGGCGTAGACGCAGATCAGCACGAGGCCGACGCATTTCAGCTCCCACAGTGCGGGCGAGGGGCTGAGGTCGATCGGCAGCTTGCTCAGGATCGTGATGGCGTCGTTGGTGGCGTGCAGCCGCGCCAGCGCGCCGCCCAGCGCGAACAGGCTGGTGGAGGCGAAGAAGGCGGTGCCGTTCTGGAGCGAGGCCATGATCTGCATGTCGACCATGCGCGTGTCGCGCTCGAGCAGCTGGCGCACCCAGACCTCGCGGTAGCGATTCATGCGCGCCGACAGGCTGTCGCGGCCATAGGCCGAATGCTCCAGCGTCAGCGCGTAGACCAGCCATTCGATGATGAAGAAGCCGACGGCGGTAATGTCGACCCAGTGCCTGCTCATGTCCGTCTCCTCGCGGGCGGCAACGATTGCCACGCATGGCAAGGCGCGGCAACGATTGATTGGGGGCAGGCTATGGCGTTAAAAGCAGCTCGCTTCAGGACGTCTCGGGGAGGATTGACGACATGGCTGCGCTGAAACTCGCGATCGGCAACAAGAACTACTCGTCATGGTCGATGCGGCCTTGGCTTGCACTGCGCGCCAGCGACATCCCCTTCGTGGAGACCGTCATCCCGCTCTACACCGACAATCCCGCCGACAAGGAGCAGATCCTGTCCTTCAGCCGCGCCGGCAAGGTGCCGGTGTTGGTCGATGGCGACATCACGGTGTGGGACTCGCTCAGCATCATCGAATACATCGCCGAGCGCTACCCGGAGAAAAAGCTGTGGCCCGACGATGTCGCCGCGCGCGCTTATGCCCGGTCGGTGTGCGCCGAGATGCATTCCGGCTTCATGGCCTTACGTAACGAATGCGGCATGAACCTGCACCGCCCCGTGCGCCCGGTGACGTTGTCGGCGGACGCCAAGGCCAATATCGCGCGCGTGCAGGAGATCTGGCGCGAGTGCCGGACCCGGTATGGCGCCAAGGGACCGTTCCTGTTCGGCCGCTTCGGCGCGGCGGATGCGATGTACGCGCCGGTCGTGCACCGCTTCCGCACCTATGCGATCGAGGTCACGCCCGAGACCAAGGCCTACATGGACACGATGCAGGCGCTGCCGGCGTTCCAGGAATGGACCCGGGACGGGCTCGCCGAAACGCTTCGCATCGAGAAGTTCGAGGACGCCTGACCGCTGGTCCGGACGGGAAGGCCGGCCCGCGCGCCGGCTGGCGGCGCTCCTGCCACCGCCGTGATTCCCCACGCTGCGACATCCGGCTGCGACATGCCGCCGGACGGGGCTGCTCCGGCGGTATCATCGGCCCGCCGGTCCATCTCTATCGTTCTGAAAAGACTGTCAAATTGGCGCGGTTGTCATGCCGGCATGACGCTGGCCAAACGGGCGGGGCTCGTGCTATACGACGGCCCGGGTTTCCGGCCGGCCATCGCAGTGGGACACTGGGCGAGGCAGGCGCTGTTTGAGTGATGGAGAGGGTGTTGAAGCACAAATTCCCCGTGGGAACGCGCGTGTTGTTCACGGCCAGCAATGTGGCGCGTCCGGCTGCCAGCGGCGCGTATGAGATCATCCGTCTGCTGCCGACCGATGGCGACGACTGCCAGTACCGGATCAAGAGCTCGACCGAAGCCTTCGAGCGCGTCGCCAAGGAAAGCCAGCTCGCGCTCTCCTGAAGACGGACGCTACCCTGCGCATTGGCGCCTCCCGGAATTGTATCCTCTCGCCGTCAAAAGGCCCGCTTCGGCTTCGCAAGGTGGGGCGGGGGCAGTTGCCGACTCGCGGTGCTCGCTTGACCATTCGCTCTTTGCTCGCGTGAGAGGACGTCGCGTATGACCTGGTCGCTCGACCAAATTTGGCGCTGGCCGGCCTTCCCGATGTGGATGACGCTGCTGGCTGCCGGATTCTTCGGGCTGATCCTGCTGATCACGCTGCTGCGCGCCGACAGGTCGGTCGCCAACGGCGCGTTGACCGTGATCACGCTGCTGTCCATTGCGATCGCCGGGGCGGCCACGGTGCGCGTCTATGGTTCAGAGGGGCAGGCCACCCCGGCCGAAGCGCGCGCGCAGGCGGTAACGGCGAGCCTGCCGGCGCTGTCCTGCCTCGACGATCTCGCCGGCGATGCCGTGGCCGTTGGCTGCGAGAAGGCGCTGTTCGGCGCGCCTGAGGCAGCGGCTGCCGCCGTCTCCTATACCGCCGCCAGGATCGACCGGCTGACCGCGCTCGGCGACGTCGCCACGGCCGAGAAGAGCCTGACGCTGGACCTGAAGGTGCTGCGCAAATCGCTGGAGCGTGATCGCTACGGCCTCGTCGCCCATGTGCTGGTCGCGCGCGACGGCTGCACGCAGTTCGATTGCGCTGCGTTCCGCTCGCTGACCGACCAGCAGCAGGTCGCCGCCAACATGGATTCCCATCGCTACGACACGCTGGTTGCGCGCTATGCGCCGACCTGGAACGCGCCCGCAACGGCGCTGGCGATGCCGGCTACCGGCGCGCTTTCCGGATTGCCGCCGTCGATGCCGACGGGCAAGCCGACCAATGCCGAGTTCCCGAGCGCCTCGTCGACGCCGCCGGTCAGCATCATGAATCCGGAGCCGCCGACCGCGGCGACGCGCCAGGCGGCACCGGCCGCAAACGCAGCGCCGGCAGCGCGCGCGCCGGCAGCGGCCTCGGCACAGGCCGCAGCGCCTGCGGCACCAACTGCATCGGCCGCGAAGAAGCCGCCTGCTCCAAAGGCAGCGCGTTCTCCCGCAGCGCCGGTTCCGCTCGCGCCCCCGCCAGCCTCGGCGGCTGCTCCAGCGGCTGCGGATAACGAGTAGATCGGCATTCCAAATGCGCGGCTGCCCGGCTAATGCTGGGGCATGCCGCTACACCTGATCAAGCTCGCTGTCGGCTGCGACTCCGTCAAGGAATTGAAGGAGTGGATCGCCGAACGGATGCAGACCGCCAAGAAGAAGGGTCTGCCGCAACGTCACATCCACATCACCCGCATGGTGCCCAAGCGCGACGCCGAGATCCTCTCGGGCGGTTCGCTCTATTGGGTCATCAAGGGCGAGATCGCCGCGCGGGAGAAGATC
The DNA here is from genome assembly GCF_023073795.1 of Bradyrhizobium sp. 159. Classification (NCBI taxonomy): domain Bacteria; kingdom Pseudomonadati; phylum Pseudomonadota; class Alphaproteobacteria; order Hyphomicrobiales; family Nitrobacteraceae; genus Bradyrhizobium; species Bradyrhizobium sp. 159. The sequence continues at coordinate 72,099 of NZ_JADPKE010000090.1, forward strand.
ATCGGGATCGAGCCGTTCCGTGATAAGGACGGCATCGGGCGCTGCCGGATCGTGATGCAGCCGAAGGTGATCTCGGTGTCGCCGCGGCCGATGCGCCCGTTCCAGGGCTGGCGCTATCTGACCGATGATTCGGTGCCCGCCGATCTCGGCAAGTCCGCCGCCGGCTCGATCGCGGCGATGCCGGAGCCGATGCGGCGCGAGCTGCGTGATCTCGGATTGCTCTAAACCGCGATATTGTCGATCAGCCGGGTGGTGCCGAGCTTGGCCGCGACCAGGATCCGCAAGGGTCCGTCCTTGCGCGAGGTGACCGGCGCCAGCGTCGCGGCATGGCGGGCTTCGAAATAGTCGAGGGCGAAACCGGCCGCCTTGATCATCTCGGCGCCGCCGGCCATGGCGGGCGCGATCGCATCGCCTGCACGGATGCGCCCGGCGCTCTCCTTCATGGCGCGGTAAAGCGTGATTGCGGTCTGCCGCTCCTGTGGTGACAAATAGACGTTGCGCGAGGACATCGCGAGCCCGTCGCGCTCGCGCACGGTGCGGGAGCCGATGACCTTGACGCCGAGGTCGAGATCCCGCGCCATCTGCGCCACCACCCGCAGCTGCTGAAAATCCTTCTCGCCGAAGATCGCAAAGTCGGGCCGGCATTGCGTGAACAGCTTGCCGACGACGGTGGCGACGCCGCCGAAGAAATGCGGGCGGAAGCGGTCCTCGAGCCCGGCCAGCGCCGGCCCCTCCGGCACGATGCGGGTGGCAAAGCCCTCCGGATACATGGCCTCGACGCCGGGGTGCCAGACTACATCGACGTCCTCGGCCGCGAGCTTGGCGATGTCGGCCTTCCAGGTGCGCGGATAGGCGCCAAAATCCTCGGTCGGGGCGAACTGAGTGGGGTTGACGAAGATCGACACCACGACGCGGCTCGCGCGTCGCTTGGCGAGGCGAACCAGCGACACATGCCCATCATGGAGTGCCCCCATGGTCGGGACCAGTGCGATCGTGGCCTTTCGCTTGCGGAGAGTGTCGACGGCGCGCCGCAGGGCAGGGACCGTGCGGGCGATCAAGGGACTTGATGACATCAGGACTCGATAGGGTTGGGAATCAGTGCGGGTGCGGCCGGCGCGCGACCGGCTAACCTTAACAAGCGGCGATCATGGACACCATGCATCCGGATGCGGCACAGCATCCCGGCCAAGGCTGCGCAGAATGTCGCGACATTGTGGGCTGGACCACAGACGAAAAGATGCCGCCGCAATTCATAACGAAGAACGGCGCATTGCAATTTGCATTACCTGTCACGCATTTCACTTGACCGCCGATGCGGTCAACTCGAAGATATTCGTTAGGGGTATTGAGGATCGCCATGCTTGTGCAGGCTAGCCAAGGCCAATCCGGCTCGGCGCATGTGGTCGTGCTCGGCAATGAGAAAGGCGGCTCCGGAAAATCGACGACCGCCCTGCACATCGCGGTTGCGCTCCTGAAGGCCGGCCAGCGCGTCGCCACCATCGATCTCGACTGCCGCCAGCAGAGCTTTACCCGCTACATCAGCAACCGTTCAGCCTGGGCGCGCCGCACCAAGCTCGACCTCGAGCTGCCGGTGCATCGCTGCATCAAGCTCGGCGAGACCATGCAGATCGCCGAGAACGAGAATGCCGAGTTCCTGCAATTCATGGAGGCGGTCTCGGCAGTCGAAAGCAGCTTCGACTTCATCGTCATCGATACGCCCGGCACCGACAGCTACCTGATGCGGCTGGCGCATTCGATGGCCGACACGCTGGTGACGCCGATCAACGACAGCTTTCTCGATTTCGACGTGCTCGGCACCGTCGATGCCGCCAACTACGCGGTCACGGGGGAGAGCCATTACGCGGAGATGGTGCGCGACGTCAGGCGCAAGCGCCGCCAGCTCGACGGCGCGACCACCGACTGGATCGTGGTGCGCAACCGCCTGTCGATGCTCGGCTCCCGCAACAAGCAGCTCGTCGCCGAGGGGTTGAAGGATTTGTCGCTGCGGCTCGGCTTCCGCTACGTCGACGGCTTCGCCGAACGTGTCGTCTATCGCGAATTCTTCCCGCGTGGCCTGACCGCCCTCGACGAGATCGACGAGGCCACGCTCGGCATGCGGCCCAATCTCGGCCATCTCACCGCGCGGGAGGAGGTGACCAGCCTGCTCCGCCAGCTCAAGCTGCCGCTCGATGAGCGCGGCCGCCGCCGCGCCGCCAACCGTGCCGAATGGTTCAATCAGGTCGACAAGCCGCTCGAGGTCCACGACATCCTCGGCGCCTGAGGCCGCGGTATATTGCTACTTTCCGTCAAATCCGAGCCAGTTGCCGCGGGAACTCGGTCCGCGCTCCGCGCGTTTTCATCTCACGTTGACTACGAATTGAACCCGATCGGGCCCGGTTGCGTCGGATGGTGACCTGCACCCTGACGAAGCCTTATGACAAAGGGTGCCCAACAAACGTGTGCGACGCACAATGAAAGGGCTGCCGGTTCACAATATTTAGCCTTCCTGTCACGCTGCTGTGACATATATTAGGGAATAGGCGACAAGGGGACAAAGAGCCCCGGAGAACACGATTTTCAACAGGGATCAGGCCGCAAGAGCCTGCGGCTGAGGACGAAGATGAAGCGTGGAATTGCCGTTCTGGTTTCGGTCAGTGCTCTCTGCGGCATCGCCTATTTCACGGCGAGCAAGTGGGCCATCAAGCACGAGACCATCACCTTCTACGACGCTTCGCGCGACAATCGCCCGGTGCCCGTCCACATCGCGGTGCGCCGCGACAAGGAAATGCAGGCCAACGCCGGCATGATTAAGTTGCCTGTCGCCGTGATCAATCATGGCAACACCGTCAAGAACACCGAGTACGGCTTCCTCGCCAACATCTTCGCTGCGCGCGGCTACATGGTCGTGAGCCCGCAGCATGATTTGCCGACCGACCCTCCGATGGTGACCAAGCCGGGCGAGCTCTATGTCGGCCGGCTGCCGCAGATCCTGCGCGGCGTCGCCAACATTCATCTCGCCATGCAGGAGATGAAGAAGGTCCAGCCGAATGCCGACTACGACAAGGTGACCATGGTCGGTCACTCCATGGGCGGCGACATCACGATGTATTTCGCCAAGCAGTATCCGGATGAGGTCAAGAAGGTCGTCACGCTCGACAATCTGCGCGTTCCCTTCGTCACGGCCGGCAAATTCAAGATCCTGTCGTTCCGTTCCACCGATCCCCAGTTCAAGGCCGATGCGGGCGTGATCCCCACGGACGAGGAGTGCGAGAAGGCGGGCATTCAGGTCGTGAAGACCGAGTTCCAACATAATGACATGCGCGACACCGGTCCGGATGCGGCCAAGAACTCGATCCAGAGCATGCTCGACAGGTTCCTGAGCGCCACCGACAGCGACGTCGGACCGGTCGACACGCAATCGTCTCCGCCCAAGATTCTCGAGCCGGGTCCAGTTGCATTGATGGCGCCTGCCAAGAGCTGACGCCTCCCTCATTGATACCGATCTCGAAGCCTCCGCCGGCTTACGTCCGCGGAGGCTTTGCACATTGACCGGGCTGTCCGCGCCCACCACATTAATCGCCCACGCATGGTTGAGCAGCGATGTCGGGCGACCCCATCAAACCGCGCGGCGATGCCGTCTCGACGAAAGCCGGCGGCGCAGTGCCGCAGGCCGGAACGTCCACCTCGGATGACATTGCCGCCTTTGTCGCCAAGGCGCGTGCGTTGTCACCGCATGCGCCCGGCGCGAGGGGGCGGCTGATCTTCGCGCTGGATGCGACGATGAGCCGGCAGCCGACCTGGGACATGGCCTGCGCGCTCCAAGCCGACATGTTTCGCGAGACTGCGGCGCTCGGCAGCCTCGACGTCCGGCTCGTCTACTATCGCGGCTTCAACGAATGCCGTGCGACGGCGTGGATCTCCGACAGCGCCAGGCTTGCGACGCTGATGAGCAAGATCGATTGCCGCGGCGGCGACACCCAGATCGGCAAGGTGCTGAGCGAGGCCCGGCGCGAGGCCGTCGCGTCCGGCGTGCGGGCCGTCGTCTTCGTTGGCGATGCCATGGAGGAGAACGCCGACGAACTCTGCGCCAGGGCCGGCGAGCTTGGCATGCTCAAGGTGCCGGTGTTTGTGTTTCAGGAAGGCCATGACGCCGTGGCCGAGCGGACCTTTCGCGAGATCGCGCGCCTGACCGGCGGTGCCTGGTGCCGGTTCGATCCTGGCGCGGCGGCGCAGTTGCGCGAGCTGTTGCGGGCGGCCGCGGCTTACGCCGCCGGCGGCCGTGAAGCGCTGCTGGAATTGGCGAAGAGCGCGAGCGCTGCGGCGAAGCTGATCGGCCAGATGAGGTAGCGATCAGGCTGGCGACCGGCTGCGGAAGCTGAACGCGATGCATTTTGCCGAGAGCGCGACTATATTCCGCCCATGACCCTGCTCGCCGGCGCTGTCGCCGTTATCACGCTTTATCTGCTGCTCCAGATGTTCCGCTCCGCCAATCCGGCGGTGCTGGCGCGCACCATCAAGCTCGGTGGCGGCGTGGTGGCGCTGGCGGTCGCAGCGTTCACGGGTCTGCGGGGAGAACTGGCGGTCGCGATTCCGCTCGGCATCTTCGGCGCCGGGCTGCTCGGCTGGACACCCTTGGCCAACGCCGGCTTCGGCAATGTCGGAGGGCTGTTCGGCGGCGGCGCGACGCGCGCCTCCGGACAGGCCTCGCGCGTGCGTTCGCAATTCCTCGACATGCGGCTCGACCACGACACCGGCCAGCTGACAGGCCGGATCGTTGCCGGACCTCATGCCGGGCGCGATCTCGGCGAGTTCGATCTTGCCGGCCTGCTGGCGATGGTGCCGGCGTTCGATGCCGAGAGTGTGGCCTTACTTGAAAGCTATCTGGACCGCCGGTTTCCCGCTTGGCGTCAGAACGCGCAGGGCGATGCGGCAGGGCGGCAGCGTCGCACGGCGGCGAGCGGCAAAATGACGGCGGAGGAGGCCTATCAGATCCTTGGCTTGCAGCCGGGCGCGGGGCGTGACGACATCAGCAGGGCTCACAAGTCCCTGATGAAGAAACTCCATCCCGACCAGGGGGGCTCGACGTATCTCGCTGCCCGTGTAAACGAGGCCAAGGATACTCTGCTTCGTACGCATAACGGCTAACTCCGGCACCACGCTACAAACGCCCGTACCGCGTGAGCTCCGCTTGCTCTGTCTGCCGTCGCCCCGATGCCCGCCATTGTCGGCGTGGTCGATCCCTTGAGGAAAGTTTTAACCGTAAATTGTTGACGAGAGGTTGTCGCGGAACAGCCTCGGCGTCACCCCAAAACGAAAATGCCCGCGCAAGGCGGGCATTTGCTTTGAGAGACTCGAGAGATCAGTTGCGCACGGTGATGCAGGAGATTTCGGCGCGCTTCAGGGTGCGGCAGACCGCTTCGGCCTGGTCGCGCTCGAGCCCGGCGAAGCGGGCACGGTAGAGCTTGCGATTGTCCTTGGCGACGACCGGCTCGGTGAACGGGTCGGCCTTGCTGAGCAGGCCGCGGGCCGAGCTGCGGGCGGCGTCGATGCGTTGCTGGGCTTCGCTCTCGCTCTCGAGCGCACCGACCTGGACGATCCAGCCGCTGTGGGTGACGACTGGCTTGGTCGTGGCGCTCATCTGGATTGGCCGCGGCGCCGGATCGGCGGAAGCAAGCTTCGGAGCGGCCGGGGCGGGAGCGGCGGCGGGTGCGGCTGGCAGCACGCCGAGGATGCCGTTGCCGGTGCCGAAGCCCGCCGGCTGCCGTGGCAGCTCGGTGCGGGCGATCTCGGACTTCGGCGCTTCCGGCTGGCTCGGGATTTCGGGCCTGTTGATGAGATCGGCCCGGGCGACGACGGCGCCGGACGTTTCCGGGACATCGGACCGGGACGGAATGGTGTTCGTGACCGGTGGCGACACCTGCGCCGGGGCAGCGGAGGCGACTTTCACGGCGCCGGCCTTGACCTGAACGGTCTTGACCCGGACCGGCTTCATCGGTTCGGACGAGCCGGGGATGATGGACAGCGGCTGGCTTGAGATCACGCCATTGGTGAGCGGCGCCGGCTCGATCTTGGCTTCAGCCGGGCGAACTTCAGGCTTGGCCTGAGCCGGCGGCATCGCGGCAGTCGCAGCCGCCAGCGTCGACAGACGCGCGGCAAGGCGGGACGAGGCGGCCTCGGGAGCAGGGGCCGCCGCGGCCTGGACCTGCGGGGCAGAGCGTGGAGCATCCGAGGCGTCGGCGACCTCGGCACTGGCGTCGGCGCCGTTGCGCTCGGTGACGGCGGCGACGGTGTGGGTGGTCGCGCCCTTCTCGAGATTCTCCGCGAGCAGATTGCGCATGATCGCGTCGCGGGAGCTGCCGCTGCGGCCGCCGAGCACAACGCCGATCAGATGGCGATTGCCGCGGCGCATCGAGGTGACGAGGTTGAAACCGGAAGCGCGGGTGTAGCCGGTCTTGATGCCGTCCACGCCCTCGACATTGCCGAGCAGGTGATTGTGGTTCCGGATCGACTGTCCGCGCCAGTTGAACGAGGCGGTCGCGAAGTAGCGATAGTAGCGCGGGAAGCGCTCCTGGATGGCGCGGCCGAGCGTGGCCTGGTCGCGTGCGGTCGTCACCTGCTCGTCGTTCGGCAGGCCCGAAGCGTTGCGATAGACGGTCTTGGACATGCCGAGCGCGCGTGCCTTGCGCGTCATCATCTGGGCGAAATCGCTCTCGTCGCCGCCGATCGTTTCTGCGATCACCACGGCGGCGTCATTGGCGGAACGCGTCACGAGGCCCTTGATCGCGTCCTCGACGCGGATGGTCTGGCCGGGGCGGAGGTTGAGCTTGGTCGGATCTTGGTCGGCGGCATGCTGCGACACCGGCATCTCGCTGTCGAGCTTCAGCTTGCCGGATTCGAGGCGCTCGAACAGCAAGTAGAGCGTCATGATCTTGGTGAGCGAGGCGGGGTGACGCAGTGCGTCGGGGCTGGTCGACTGGAGCACCGTGCCGGAATTGCCGTCGACAATGATGGACGCAAATTTTGAGCTGGAGCTCTCGGACACCTCGCGCTGCACCCGATGGTGCGCGTAATGGCGCCGGTGGCGCCGTGCTTCGGCAGCGTCGGTGGTGACGATGATTACGGTGGTGACCGTAAGAAGCCCGAAAACGCCAACCCGCGCCAAGCGCGAGGCAGACAAGTTGTTACGAAGCATGGAACCCCGTCCCCGTTTCTGACTTGATCACCGGCTCGTGAGGCAAAATTGTGCCCAATCGACCCGGGATCATTACCTGCTCAGGCTGTCCCTCCGCTGATGTTCACCGCGGGGGACGTTTGGACCTGAGCCGCTGTTCTGGCTAAGGTGATGTTCTCAAACGGCTTTGGCCGCCTGCGAAAGTGAACACGTCCAGGGAATCAGGGTAGGGGGCCGCGGTTTCCAAAAGCTTAAGGAACCCTTGCGGAAAACCCCGGGAATCTTCGCGATTTAAATCTGCTTTTGTGCGACGCACAAGATTCTTGACTTTTTTGTGCGCTGCACTAATTGTAGGCAAAGTCAGGGAGCCGGGGCTTCCCGACGAGAGCCAGGGAAAAGGATTCCGACATGTTCAAGGTTGAAGACTTTCAGAACTACGGGAAAGAGCAGTTCGAGCAGTGCGTCGCCTCCGCGACCTCCGTGCAGCACGGCCTTCAGGCGATCGCGAGCGCTTATGGCGACTACACCAAGAAGTCGTTCGAAGACACCAAGTCCTTCGTCGAAAAGCTCTCGGGCGTGAAGTCGCTGGACAAGGCGATGGAAGCGCAGACCGATTTCGCCCGTTCCGCCTACGAGACCTTCGTTGCGGAATCGCAGAAGATCGCCGGTCTCTACAGCGACCTCGCCAAGCAGGCGCTCAAGCCGGTCGAGACCATTGTGTCGAAGTTCACCCCGGCTGCGAACTGAGCTTTCCGGGACGTCTTGGAATCGAAAAGCCCGGCTGATCAGCCGGGCTTTTTTTGCCGGTGGGAAACGTTGATCACCTCGCCAGGCGCAGCTTGCTCAGCGCGGTTCCGATCGTATTGAAAATGGTCGCGATCTCGGTCGAGCTCTTGATCTCGTAGAACTTGTCCGGGCTGCTCGCGCAATATTTGAGGATGGCCGAAGTCGGGTCGCCGCTGGTGTTCACCTGGATTGCGTAAATCGTGTACATCGATGCGCCATTGGAATCCTTGGCGTTGTGCAGGTTGTCGCACAGGACTTGCTGTCGGGCGTCAATCGAGCCGGGGAAGGTGCTGTTGCCGTAGGTGGTGGTCTGATTGCTGCCGTTGCCATATGCCGGCCAGCGGTCCTCGGTATTGAGACCGTCAGACAACAGGATGATCACCCGATTGTAAGTGGTGTTGACGGTTCCAGTCTCTGCGGGCGCGTTCAGGGGATTGCCCTGCAGCAGAGATTGCCAGGCCCAAGCCAGGCCGACCGCCTGATTTGTGCCGCCGGTGGGTTGCATGGCGTTGACCGCCGTCTTCAATGCGCTCCAATTGTAGGTGAGCGGCATGATCGGCTTGAGCTGGGGCGAAGAGCTGTCGCTGCAATAGGCGGTGCTGTTTTCGAAATATTGGTTGGCCGGGAACAGCGTTGCGGTATTGGACGACGAAGGGGACGTACCGGTTGCGTCGTTGGGCTGGGTGCGATCAGCGATACAGCCCGTCCATGTGTTGATCGGGTTGGTGGATGCCTGCTGCCAATTGTTCTGAACGGTGGGGGTCGGGTTGCTGGCAGTCCATTTGTTGTTGGCGAAGCCGACGACGGCGCTCACCCGCGGCTGATTCAGGTTATGGGTGAGGTCGTTCGGCCCAGGCTGTGTCCAATCGTGGGTATAGAGCTGGCCGGTGCACGATTTTCCGTTGCCGCTGCCGGTGCAACTGCAACCGGAGACGCTGTTGCCCGAGGCATCGAGCGGGCAGCTGCAGCTTGAGCTGCCGGAGCAGAACGTTCCATTGCCCGCAGACTTGCTCTCCCAGCAGCCGTTGTACATGGTGTGGGAATTGGCGTCGACGCCCGGGCAGATGTAGCCGCTCGGGGGAACAACGTTGACGCCACTGACCGTGTATTTCGAGCTGTTGTTGGTCGCTCCGCTCGTGCAGTAGAAGCCGCCGCTGTTGTTTGACCAGGGGCAGCGCGCCCCGGGTCCCACTGCGTGCCAATTCATCGGAAGACTCGCCTGGTAATTCCCGACCACGTTCGCCGGCTGTGCGGTGGGCGGATTGAGCCAGTCCGTCCAGTCAATCCAGCTCTGGCCGTAATTGCTTGCTCCGACATTGACGGTTTTGGCAAAAGGAACGAGTGAAATGTAGACGTCGCCATCGTTCTTGCTGAGCGCGCTGAGCTGGTCGATCAGGCCGCCGCTTCCGGCCACTGCATTCCTCAATGCCGTCATTTTTCCGTTCTGAGCCATCGACCCCGTGTTGTCGAGCGCGAGCGCCACGCGCATCTTCGCGTTGCCCCAGGTTGCGGTCGACGTGGTATTGAAGCCGAGCGTCGGATAGCCGGCGATCTGCATGAACATGGAATCGATGTAGCTGGAGCCTTCCAGAAGGATCTTCGCTGCCGCGCTTGTGGTCGCCGCAGTGTAGGTTGCCGTTAGCTGAACCCTTGTCTTTGCTGCCGTGTCCGCGGCTTCGCTACCGGCGAACAGGCCCTTGAAATAGTCTGCCGCTTTCTGGCTGATCTGGGACTGGGAGATGGTACCGGCTGTCAGGTCCCTCGACAGCATCAGCGCGGTCGAATCCAGGGCGGCCTGCATTGACGATCGCGCGCGGGTGGCCCGGCTGTAATCGATCGCGGCACCGACGAAGGTCAGCACTGGGACGAGCGCGATGGCGAAGATCACCGCGATGTTGCCTTGCTCGGCCTTCCCGAAGCTGGCGAGCTGTCGACCAATGCGGCGGACAACGGGCAGGTGAAGCATGACGACCCCCGAAATCTGTGGTTTGCCCGATTTCGCCCCAGGCCCTTGAAGGGTCGGTAAATGGGACCGTAGAAAGCCGGAGATATCCCGTCGAAACCGTCGCAGTCGCGCTAACGGCCGGGTTCCTGGTCAACAGGTCCAAACAGTCACAGTGGAAATTTTTGTCAAATCGATCCGGATTGATTAACCTTGGTTGGGATCGCCGGGCCGGGAATCGGGACCGCCGCGGCCGCATCGGCCAAACCTTTGCACGCTTGCGGCGAGCCGGGGGCAGGGCCATATTGCTAGCGAACGATCCGGTTCGGACCGGACCGCTCGGAAGCGGCGATCCGGAAAGGCGGCGCGCTTGTGCGAGGCTCCGAGGTACTGAGCTGCGCCGCAGACCGTCATTCGCTTCCCTGGGGAATTTGAACGCCTGTGCCATGCCGCAACTGACTTCCAGACTGGACCTGCCAGCGGTCACCGCCGCCTCCGCTCCCCGGATGAGCAACGACGAAAACCGTTCGGGCGGCCCTTCCGGGCCGAACACGTCGGTCATTACAAAGGTCAAGCCGAAGACCAAACGGCCGAACTTGTATCGTGTGCTGATCCTCAACGATGACTACACGCCGATGGAATTCGTCGTCCATGTACTGGAGAAATTCTTCCAAAAGGACGTCGAGGCTGCGACCAAGATCATGCTGCACGTCCATCATCACGGCATCGGCGAGTGCGGCGTATTCACCTACGAGATTGCCGAGACCAAGGTGACGCAGGTGATGGACTTCGCCCGCAAGCACCAGCATCCGCTGCAATGCGTGATGGAAAAGAAGTAAGATGCCTCACGGCGCGCTTGAAGCCGGCTCTTGCGTAGTGGCGGTGTGATCGTCGCGCGAGGTCTGCGCGCGGCATCCGCTGCAGCCGGCAGAACTACGGAATTCTGTGCCGGCGCCGATCCCGCCCAAATCGGAACGGGTCTTGCATCGAAAATGCCGGCCTTGTGTGCAGCCGCCTGAGTCGCGGAACCGGTCTTTCGCCGCGCTCTTGTATAACTATATGTGAGAAAGGTTGTTGTTGCCTGACCGGGCGATGACGATCATGATGGTGGGGGCCATAGAGGACGCGAATGCCGACTTTTTCCCAAAGCCTTGAACAATCCCTGCATCGTGCACTGGCGATCGCAAACGAGCGTCATCACCAATACGCGACGCTCGAGCATCTATTGCTCTCTTTGATCGACGACTCCGATGCAGCCGCCGTCATGCGCGCCTGTAGCGTCGATCTCGACAAGCTCCGCACGAGTCTCGTCAACTATCTTGAGACCGAATTCGAGAACCTGGTGACGGATGGCGCCGACGACGCCAAGCCGACCGCCGGCTTCCAGCGCGTGATCCAGCGCGCGGTGATCCACGTGCAGTCGTCCGGTCGCGAAGAGGTGACCGGCGCCAACGTGCTGATCGCAATCTTCGCCGAGCGCGAGAGCCATGCCGCGTATTTCCTGCAGGAGCAGGACATGACGCGCTATGACGCGGTCAACTACATCAGCCACGGCATCGCCAAGCGGCCAGGCGTCTCCGAAGCGCGGCCCGTGCGCGGCGTCGACGAGGAGACGGAGGCCAAGGGCAACGAGGACGCCAAGAAGAAGGGCGAGGCGCTCGAGACCTATTGCGTCAACCTCAACAAGAAGGCCCGCGACGGCAAGATCGACCCGGTGATCGGACGCAATTCCGAGATCAACCGCGCGATCCAGGTGCTGTGCCGCCGGCAGAAGAACAACCCGCTGTTCGTCGGCGAAGCCGGCGTCGGCAAGACCGCGATCGCGGAAGGCCTCGCCAAGCGCATCGTCGACAGCGAGGTGCCGGAGGTGCTGGCGGCCGCGACGGTGTTCTCGCTCGACATGGGCACGCTGCTCGCCGGCACGCGTTATCGCGGCGACTTCGAAGAGCGCCTGAAGCAGGTGCTGAAGGAGCTCGAGGCGCACCCCAACGCCATCCTGTTCATCGACGAGATCCACACCGTGATCGGTGCGGGTGCGACGTCGGGCGGGGCGATGGACGCATCGAACCTGCTCAAGCCGGCGCTGGCCTCGGGCACCATCCGCTGCATGGGCTCGACCACCTACAAGGAATACCGTCAGCACTTCGAGAAGGACCGTGCGCTGGTGCGGCGCTTCCAGAAGATCGACATCAACGAGCCGACGGTCGAGGATGCGATCGCGATCCTCAAGGGCCTCAAGCCGTATTTCGAGGACTACCACCGGCTGAAATACACCAACGAGGCGATCGAGGCCGCCGTCCAGCTCTCCTCGCGCTACATCCACGACCGCAAGCTGCCGGACAAGGCGATCGACGTGATCGACGAATCCGGTGCGGCACAGATGCTGGTCTCCGAGAACAAGCGCAAGAAGACCATCGGCATCAAGGAGATCGAGACCACGATCGCCTCGATGGCGCGGATTCCTCCGAAGAGCGTGTCGAAGGACGATGCCGAGGTGCTCAAGCATCTCGAGCAGACCTTAAAGCGCACCGTTTTCGGCCAGGATAGGGCAATCGAGTCGCTCGCCGCTTCGATCAAGCTGGCGCGTGCTGGCCTGCGCGAGCCGGAGAAGCCGATCGGCTGCTACCTGTTCTCGGGTCCGACCGGCGTCGGCAAGACCGAGGTCGCAAAGCAGCTCGCGGCGACGCTCGGCGTCGAGCTGCTGCGCTTCGACATGTCGGAGTACATGGAGCGGCACACCGTGTCGCGCCTGATCGGCGCGCCTCCCGGCTATGTCGGCTTTGACCAGGGCGGCCTGCTCACCGACGGCGTCGACCAGCATCCGCATTGCGTGGTGCTGCTGGACGAGATCGAGAAGGCGCATCCCGATCTCTACAACGTGCTGCTCCAGATCATGGATCACGGCCGGCTTACCGACCACAACGGCAAGCAGGTCAATTTCCGCAACGTGATCCTGATCATGACCACGAATGCGGGCGCGGCGGATCTCGCCAAGCAGGCGTTCGGCTTCACCCGTTCGAAGCGGGAAGGCGACGACCACGAGGCGATTAACCGGCAGTTCGCGCCGGAATTCCGCAACCGCCTCGATGCCATCGTCTCGTTCAGCCATCTCAGCGTCGAGGTGATCGGCACCGTCGTCGAGAAGTTCGTGCTTCAGCTCGAGGCGCAGCTTGGCGATCGCGACGTCACCATCGAGCTGTCCGAGCCGGCCAAGACCTGGCTGGTCCAGCACGGTTACGACGAGCAGATGGGTGCACGTCCCATGGCCCGCGTGATCCAGGAGCACATCAAGAAGCCGCTGGCGGACGAGGTGCTGTTCGGCAAGCTCAAGGGCGGCGGCCATGTTCGTGTCGTTCTCGTCAAGGACGAGGCCGACGAGACCAAGGAGAAGATCGGCTTCGAGTTCGTTGAGGGCCCGGTCACGCCGAAGCAGGAGAAGCTGCCCGGCGCCCGCAAGCGTCCGCCAGGCAAGTCCAAGCCGGGCGGTCCCGGCGGCTCCAAGGGGCCGACCTCGAAAGGGCCACTGGTCAAAGTCTGATTTGCACGCGATGAGTTGAAAAGGCCGGCTGAAAAGCCGGTCTTTTTGTTGCTCGCATCACCGTAGCGGCGTCATTCACCCCGCAGGCGCTGGTCGTCCTGCACGCGAACGTGCTCGGCGCCGCGCGCGCCCGGGGGCGACAGTCGCAGCATGCTCAGCACCGCGCCGCAGAGTGCAAAGCCGACACCGGCGAGGAGCGCCAGCCGGGTTCCTTCGACCGGATAGCGGCCGAGGAACAGCGCCACCAGTGCCGCGCCGGTGGTCTGGCCGAGCAGGCGGGCCGTTCCCAGCATGCCGCTGGCGCCGCCGGCGCGCTCGCGCGGGGCGGCCGCGATCATGGTGCGGTTGTTGGGGGTCTGGAACAGGCCGAAGCCGGCGCCGGCCAGCGCCATGCGCCAGATCACGTCGAACGGCGCGGGCGTTGCAGGCAGCAAGGCGAGCGCGCCGAGGCCGCAGGCGAACAGCGTGAGCCCGATACCACCGAGCAGGCCGGCGGGATAATGCTCGACAAGGCGGCCAGCGAGGGGCGCGGCGAAAACCACCGCGATCGGCCAGGGCGTGATCAAGAGGCCCATGTGCACGGCGGAATAGCCGAAGCGGCTCTGCAGATAAAAGGGGATCGCGACGAAGGCCAGCATCTGTCCGCAGAACGATGCGATCGAGGTCGCAATCGACAGCGCGAACACCGGGATGCGCAACAGATCGATCGGCAACAGCGGCGAGGTCATGTGGGTTTCGCGATAGATCAGCAGCGCGCCGGCGACGATGGCGATGGCGAACTGCACGAGGCAGGTGACCGCCGCCTCGCCATGGCCGACGCTGTCGACGGCGGCGATGCCGACGCCGAACGTGATCGCGGAGAGCCCCGCGCTCTGCCAATCGAAGGAACGGCTTGCGGGCCTGGTGTGCGGCAGGCTGCGCAAGCCGATCAGCAATGTCACCGCACCGAGCGGGAGGTTGATGGCGAACAGCCAGGGCCAGCTTCCGATCGCGAGAATCCCGGCGGCGAGCGTCGGGCCAACCGCGGCCGAGAAGGCGACCACGAGCGCGTTGAGCCCGATGCCGCGGCCGAGCTGGCTGCGCGGATAGGTGAAGCGCACCAGCGCCGCGTTGACGCTCATGATTCCGGCCGCGCCAAAGCCCTGGATGATGCGCGCGATTGTCAGGAGCGGCAGCGTGTGTGCCAGCGCGCACAACGCGGATGCGAGCGTGAACAGTGCGAGCCCGACCAGATAGACGCGACGATAGCCGACGATCTCGCCAAGCGAAGCCAGCGGCAGCAGCGAGATCGTGATCGCGAGCTGGTAACCGTTGACGATCCAGATCGAGAAGGCCGGGCTCGCATCGAGGTCGGCCGCGATCGTCGGCAGCGCCACATTGGCGATGGCGCTGTCGACCACCGCCATGATGATGCCAAGCGCAATGGTCAGCACCGCCTGGCTGCGCTGCGGCTGCGGCAGGCCGTCGGCATGCTCGATCGGGGCGGATGACATGATGGAGGCGCGGTTGATTCGAGCCGTGATTCATCTCCGAATAGGAAATTGCCGGATCGACAGCAACCCGTCAGGACACGGACAGTTCCCCTGCCGGGAGCCGGGCTTCCGCCATGAAAAGAAAGGAGTCGGGAGCGCTTTCGCGAGAGCCCGGCATGGCTTGGCAATGCCCTAGTCGTGCCGCAGCATGTCAGCGAAGGCCGCGTCGGCAACGCGCGGGTCGATCGCTTTCGCCTCGGGCTGGATTTCGATCGTCGTTGCGGACGAGGAGAAGCAGGCGAGCTGGTAGTCACCCGGCTGCCGCGGCAGGAGCGTCAACCCCCAGCCTACCAGGACGAGCAGCGCGAGCCGGATGGCGATCACACCAAGCAATAGCTCCGTTCCGCTTATGGTGGCGTCGGTCCTCATGCGTGCCAGCTTGAGGCAGGTCAGCAGGCAAGACAATTTGGAATTGGCGAGCGCTGCCTTCGCTCGAAGCGAAGGCTCGAGGTGATCGCTGACTGGACTGTCAGTGCCGCGACTGGCTCTGCCGGAAGTCGCGCGGCGACATGCCGAAATGGTCGCGGAAGACGCGGCCGAAATGCGAGAGGTCGTTGAAGCCCCAGGCGAAGGCGATCTCGCTAATGTGGCGATGGGCGAGCACGGGCGAGGCGAGGTCGCGCCTGCATTGGGCGAGGCGTTCGGCGAGGACATGGCGCTGGAACGAGGTGTCCTCGTCGGCGAGGAGATCGTTGACATAGCGCGGCGAGATGCCGAGCGCGGCCGCGGCCTCCGCGAGCGAGAGGTCGGGATCAGCAAGATGCGCGCGGATGTGCGCCTTTAGCCGGTAGAGCAGGGCGGAGCGATGGGTCGAGGACGGCAGCGACGTCTTGCCGAGCCGCTCGCCGAGCGCCATCGCAAGGAGATCGACCGCCTGCTCCGACAGTGCGGCCGCGTTGTTTGGAGCAAGTTGGTCCGCGCTCTGGCAGAGCCTGACAATGAAATCATAGGCGAGCCGTTCGAGCGGCACATCGGCGCCGAACGCAATCGCGGTCAGTGCCTCGGTGCCGCCGAGCCGGCGCTGCAGCATCTCACGCGGCACCTTGAAGATGGTCTGCGTGAAGCTGTCGTTGAACTTCAGCTCATACGGCCGCGTGGTGTCATACAGCGCGAATTCGCCGGGATGGATCACGGTCTCGCGGCCATCCTGCACCACGCCGCCGTTCCCGCGATTGCCGAGCGCGACCAGGACGAAATCCTGATCAGAGCGCGCGATGCGCGAGGGCGTGCGGAAGACATGCTGGCGGTCGGAGCAGACCTCGGAGCACACGGCCCTGCCGAGCGAAGCCTGCGTGACCGAGCCGTGAAAGGCGCTACCAACGTCCGACTTGCAGTCGAGCCCGACGAAGACGTCGCAGACAATGTCCTGCCAGAGGGCCAGCCGCCGGTAGCCGGGGCTGCCGTCCGTCGTGAACTGGATTGGCATCTGAGGAGCCTCCCTTTCACACCCTGCAAAAATCGCCTGTTGGCGGATCCAGCCTGCCCGGAGGCAAATCCCGTACCGGTTGGCGGGCGCGTCCAGTCGAGTTTTTGTTCCGCCCTGGTCGAGCGCCCGGCCGTCCGGCTTGGCCAAATAGACTGCATCGGACGTGGCTTCCGATCAACCGGCGATGGAGGCGGGAATGGGCATCGAACATCCGAAATACAAGGTGGCAGTGGTACAGGCGGCGCCGGCCTGGCTCGACCTCGACGCCTCGATCGCCAAGTCGATCGCGTTGATCACGGAGGCCGCGGAAAAGGGCGCCAAGCTGGTCGCCTTTCCTGAGGCGTTCATCCCCGGTTACCCCTGGCATATCTGGATGGACTCGCCGGCATGGGCGATCGGCCGCGGCTTCGTGCAGCGCTATTTCGACAATTCACTGTCCTATGACAGCCCGCAGGCTGAAAAGCTGCGCGAGGCCGTGCGCAAGGCAAAGCTCACCGCCGTGATCGGCCTGTCCGAGCGCGACGGCGGCAGCCTCTATCTGGCGCAATGGCTGATCGGGCCCGGCGGCGAGACCATCGCAAAGCGCCGCAAGCTGCGGCCGACCCATGCCGAGCGCACCGTCTATGGCGAGGGCGACGGCAGCGACCTTGCCGTGCATGCGAGAGCCGACATCGGCCGCCTCGGCGCACTGTGCTGCTGGGAGCATCTCCAGCCGCTGTCGAAATACGCGATGTACGCCCAGAACGAGCAGGTGCATGTCGCCGCCTGGCCGAGCTTCTCGCTCTACGATCCCTTCGCGCCGGCGCTCGGCGCCGAGGTCAACAATGCGGCTTCGCGCGTTTACGCGGTGGAAGGCTCCTGCTTCGTGCTCGCGCCTTGCGCGACGGTGTCGCAAGGAATGATCGACGAGCTTTGCGACCGGCCCGACAAGCATGCTCTGCTGCATGCCGGCGGCGGCTTTGCCGCGATCTATGGCCCCGACGGCAGCCAGATCGGCGAGAAGCTGGCGCCGGACCAGGAGGGTCTCCTGATTGCCGAGATCGACCTCGGCGCCATCGGTGTTGCAAAGAACGCCGCCGATCCCGCCGGGCATTATTCGCGGCCCGACGTGACGCGGCTCCTGCTCAACAACAAGCCGTACAAGCGGGTCGAGCAGTTTGCGCTGCCGGTCGATATGGTCGAGCCCACGGACATCGCCGCCGCGGCGAGCTGATCGCCGGGACCACGGGAAAGCATGATCATGGAATCCGCAATTCCTCTGCATCTCGAAACCCAGCGCACGCGCCACAAGCGCGTGCCGGACGACTACCAGCCGCCATATCCGTCGTTCGTGGCGCGCTACAAGCCAGCCGTGAACCGCGTCGTGATGGCCTATCTCGGTGTCCAGTATCGCGGTGTGGCACCGGCGGCGACGGACGCTTTGATAGAAATTGCGGAGCTCTTCGCTGCAGAGAACGGTCCGTCCCACTGGGACCGCGCGCATTATGTCGACCAGTTCGGCCATGAGAACGTTGTCTCCGTCGGTTATTGGGACGACGTCGCACGCTTCGATGCCTGGTTCGCACCTGCGCGAGAGGCGTGGACCGGAAGTCAGCGAGACGATATCGGCACCTTCATCGAGGTGCTGCGACCCATTGTGGCGCGGCACGAGACGCTGTTCTCCTCGCCTGACCGGCCCGAAGGTGTCGCCGCAATCGCCGCCGACATGAGCGGCGAGGTGCAGGAGCACGCGTATTGGGGCGGCATGCGTGATCGCATTCCGCTGTCCCAAACGGATGCGATGACGCCAGGCGGCGCACCGGAGCTGATCCGCGCTGGCGCGCGGCTGCGCGTCGTGGCGCACGACAATCTCTGCCTGATCCGCTCTGGGCAGGACTGGAGCGATACCGAGACGTCCGAGCGCAAGCTCTATCTCGACGACGTCGAGCCGGTGCTGCGCCAGGGCATGGATTTCCTGCGCGACGACGGCCTTGGCATCGGCTGTTACGCCCATCGCTACATGCGGATGCTCGCGGCTGACGGCAGCGTCAGCGAAAAGTCCTATGGCCAGAGCTGGTGGAAGAGTCTCGCTGCGCTCGAACGCTGGGCGGAGTCGCATCCGACCCACCTCAAGATTTTCGGCGCCGCGATGAAATATCTGTCGACGCTCGGGCCGTCAGCCAAGTTGCGGCTCTATCACGAAGTCACGGTGGCTGCCGCCGACGAGCAGTTCTTCGAATATCTGAACTGTCATCCGAAGACGGGCATGCTGGCGGCGGTGTAGGCCGTCCGCGCCTGATCGGCTAGGTCACGCAGTGGCGGAGCAGCTCGGGATGTGCGGCGCAGATGTGATGAGCGCCGGCGTCGAGCAGCTCGGCCTCGCTGCCGTAGCCGTAGAGCACGCCGATGGCGGTTATGCCGTTGGCGCGGGCGCCGACCACGTCATGGCTGCGATCGCCGATCATGACCGCGTGCTGCGGATCAACCCTGGCTTCCTCGAGCGCGTAGCGGAGCAGGTCGCGCTTGTCGACGCGCGTGCCGTCGAGCTCGGAGCCGAACACGCGCTCGAAATAGGGCTTCAGGGCGAAATGATCGACGATGCGCGTGGCGTAGACGGCAGGCTTGCTGGTTGCCACGAACATGCGCTGACGTGTCGCTGCGAGCCTCGACAATGTGTCCGTAATTCCGCTGTAAGCCTCATTCTCGAACAGGCCGATGTCGCTGAAGCGCTCGCGATAGAGCAGGAGCGCACGGTCAGCGAGTTCATCGGTCCCGGTGAGCTTCTTGAGGCTGGCATGCAGCGGTGGGCCGATGCACCAGGTCAGTTCGTCCTCGCTCGGCACCGAAACGCCGAGCCGTTCCAGCGCGTACTGGATCGAGCGGGTGATCCCGGGCTTTGGGTTGGTCAGTGTGCCGTCGAGATCAAAAAAGATTGTCACCATCAGGGCGCGACCTGCATTGATATTGCTGCTCGTTGCTAGAGGGCTGGGGTTCCAAGTCAAGGTCTGAATTGTCCCATAGCGGCAATGCCATGCGAATAGCTCGGATCATCGCTGTCTTGTGCCAGACCCTCGTGCTGTCGCCGGCGCTGGCGGAGGAGGCGCCTGGGCCCGTCGTGTCACCGAATGCCCAGGAACCAGAGAAACCGGCGGAGAAACCGAAAGATGCCCGCGAGAGCGACACGCGGGAGTCGCTCTGCCTGATCATCGAGGCGGCCGCGCGCCAGGCCAATCTGCCGCTGGAGTTCTTCGCCCGCGTGATCTGGCAGGAGAGCCGCTTCCAGTCCGACGCCGTCGGACCGGTGACCCGCAACGGCGAACGCGCGCAGGGCATCGCACAGTTCATGCCAGGCACCGCCGGCGAGCGCGGGCTGCTTGATCCCTTCAATCCGGTGCAGGCGCTGCCCAAGTCGGCCGAATTCCTCAATGAGCTGCGCAACCAGTTCGGCAATCTCGGCCTCGCGGCTGCCGCCTACAACGCCGGCCCGCGGCGGGTGCAGGAATGGCTCGCGGGCACCGGTTCAATGCCGGAGCAGACCCGCAACTACGTTCTCGCCATTACCGGTGCGACAGTGGAGACGTGGGCCAAGGCCGGCGCGACCGGAAGCGGCCCGCCGAGCGCGCCGCCGACGGGCTGCCGCGATCTCATGGCGTTGCTCAAGCGCGCTCCCAATCCGTTCGTGGCCGAACTCGAGCAGCATGTCGAGCTTGCCGCCGCAAAGGTCTGGGGCGTACAGCTCGCCGCTGGCTTCGACCGCAATAGGGCGCTGGCGATGTATTCCCGCGCGGTCACGCGGCTGAGCACCGTGATCGGTGATCGCGATCCGAGCTTGCTGTCTTCCGTGATGCGCAGCCGCGGCACGCGCGCCTTCTATCAAGTGCGCATCGGCGCCGACACGCGCAGCGAAGCGGATGATCTGTGCAACCGCATCCGCAAGGCGGGCGGTGCGTGCTTTGTGCTGAAGAACCGCGGTGTGAGCGGGTAGGGGATGCGCGCATGCCAGCCCCGCCGCGGGCTTCCTTGACGCGAGCCGCTGCGTCGCCCGTTATGCAGGCACGATTCCTCTCCTCGGCCAAAGCTTCCGTGGCGCTTCCTCCGCTTGATTCATCTCAATGGCAAAGCCCCTTGCGCGCATTTGCGTGGGGGCTGCGTTCGATTACGCAGACCATCCTCACCATCGTGCTGTTCGTGACCTATCTCGGCATCGGCGCGCTCGCCCACGACACCCATTTCAGCCTGCTCTGGGCGCTTTGCTCGACATTGTTCGTCTGGGCCGGTCCCGCGCAGATCATCCTGATCACCACGCTCGGCTCGGGCGCGACCGTCATCCAATCCGCGCTCGCGGTGACCGTCAGCGCGATCCGTCTGTTTCCGATGGTGGTCTCGGTGCTACCGCTGATGCGCACACGGACGACCAAGCGACGCGAGTTGGTCTTCGCCGCGCATCTCACGGCCGTGACGCTGTGGGTCGAGTGCCATCGCTTCCTACCGCTTGTGCCGCGCGAGCGGCGCATCGCCTTCGTTCACGGGCTCGGCTGCGGCCTTGTGTCGGTGTGCCTCTGTGCCAACACGGTCGGCTATTTCCTCGCCGCCAACCTGACGCAGACGCTTGGAGCTGCGATCCTGTTGCTGACGCCGCTGTCGTTCCTGTTCTCGACTGCGCGCAACAGCCGCGAGATCGCCGATGTCGTCGCGCTCGTGCTCGGCATATTGCTCTATCCGCTGGCCGCGAATATGAACTCCGGCGTGGACATCCTCGTCAGCGGCGTGGTGGCCGGTACGATCGCCTATGGCGTGCATTGGTGGCGGGCGGTGCGCGCATGAGCTTTTCGCACCTCATTGGCGACTGGCACGCGCTCGCCGTTCTGTTCGTCGCCGGCGTCGTTCCAAACCAGATATGGCGCATGCTGGGCCTGTGGTTCGGCGGCGGCATCGACGAGGGCTCCGAGCTGCTGGTCTGGGTGCGGGCAGTCGCCACCGCGATCCTGGCCGGCGTCATCGCCCAGATCGTGGTCGAGCCGCCGGGCGCGCTTGCCAGCGTCCCCGGTGCCTTACGCTATGGCGCGGTCGGGGCCGGGCTCGTCGTCTTCCTGCTGACCCGTCGCTCGATCTTTGCCGGCGTGGTCACGGGCGAAGTCTTCATGCTGGCCGGCAAGTGGTGGTTGGGCTAAAACCACCGGCGAACAGCAAGGAAACAGGAAATATGGTTCGCGAACAGGAGCTCCGCGAGGGCGAGGTCGCCATCGAGCTGCCACCGACGCAAGATGCCGGTCTCGTCTTCATCGGGCGCATCCGCACCCCCTGGACGTCGCGGCTGGAGACGCCGCGGCAAGGGCGGCATGACGGCCCGGTCTGCCGGCTTGAGATCTTCGAGCCGTTCGTGCCGGCGATCAAGGGCGTCGACTTCTACAGCAATCTCGAAGTGCTGTACTGGCTCGACAAGTCGCGCCGCGATATCATCCTGCAAAGCCCGAAGAATAACGAGAAAACCCGCGGCACGTTTTCGCTGCGCTCGCCGGTGAGGCCCAATCCGATCGGCACCTCGGTCGTGAAGCTGGTCGGCATCGAAGGCAATGCGATCCTGGTGCGCGGGCTCGATTGCCTCGACAACACGCCACTGATCGACATCAAGCCGGACCGTTGCGAGTTCACGCCGTTGGCGGCGCCGCAAGCGGGAGATTTCGAAACGGAGTGAGGGGCGCACTGTGACCCCTTCGTCATTGCGAGCGAAGCGAAGCAATCCAGGCTGCTTCCGCAGAGACAGTCTGGATTGCTTCGTCGCAAGGGCTCCTCGCAATGACGATGTGGAAAGACCTACGCCGCTTGCAGCGCCGCGATCAGCTTGGACGCGTGCTCTTCCAGCACCTTGGCGTCTTCCTTGCGGCTGGCGGGCGGCAGCATCGCGACGCCGTCGTGGCGCGGCATCACGTGCATGTGCAAGTGAAACACCACCTGTCCGCCGGCGGGCTCGTTGAACTGCTGCACCGTGATGCCGTCGGCGTTGAATGCCCTCATCGCGGCCACCGCGATCTTGTGCGCGCCGCGGGCGACATGGGCGAAGTCGTCAGGCTTGATGTCGAGGATGTTGCGGGCAGGGGCCTTCGGGATCACCAGCGTGTGGCCTGGCACGCGCGGCATGATGTCGAGGAAGGCGAAGACGTGCTCGTCCTCGTACACCTTGTAGCAGGGCAGCTCGCCGCGCAGGATCTTTGCGAAGATGTTGTTGGTGTCGTAGGCGGTCATTGGTGGGTCCTCGAGATTTTGCGCTTACTGTCACCAGCCACGGCAAACCGTCAAGACGCCTCGTCGGCCCCTTTGCGGAACGGGCCGAGTTCGGCGAGCTCACGTCCGGCTTCCGCAACATAAGCGCGCTCGCGCTTAAGATAGTCGTCGATGGCGCGCCGCAGGCCCGGGTCGGCAATGAAGTGCGCGGAATAGGTCGTCGTCGGCAGGTAGCCGCGTGCGATCTTGTGCTCGCCCTGCGCGCCGGCCTCGACGTGCCGGAGGCCGCGCTTGATGGCGAAATCAATCGCCTGATAGTAGCAGACCTCGAAATGCAGGAACGGGTGATGCTCGACCGCGCCCCAGTTGCGGCCGAACAGCGTGTCCGAGCCGATGAAGTTAATCGCGCCCGCGATCCAACGATTGTTGCGGCGGGCCATTACCAGCAGCACGTCCTCGCTCATGGTCTCGCCGATCAGCGAGAAGAACTCGCGCGTCAGATATGGCCGGCCCCATTTGCGCGACCCGGTCTCCATGTAAAATTCGAAAAATGCGTCCCAGGCATCCTCGGTGATGTCCTTGCCCGTCAGCCAGTGGATGGTGATGCCGGCGGCGAGCGCATCGCGTCGCTCGCGCTTGATCGACTTGCGGTGGCGCGAGTTCAGCGTCGCCAGGAAGTCGTCGAAACTCGCAAACCCCTCATTGTGCCAGTGGAACTGCTGATCGGTACGCTGAAGGAAGCCGTGCCTGGCGAGTAGCTTCCACTCGGCCTCGCGCGCGAAGGTGACGTGCACCGAAGAGGCCTTGCTGACCCCGCACAGCGCCACCAGCCCGCTCGCCAGGGCCTCGGTGATCTGCTCGCGGTCGACACCGTCGCGGACCAGCAGGCGCGGCCCCGTTGCCGGGGTGAAGGGAACCGAGACCTGGAGCTTCGGATAGTACCGCCCGCCGGCACGCTCATAGGCATCCGCCCAGCCGCGGTCGAAAACGTATTCGCCCTGCGAGTGCGATTTCAGATAACAGGGCACGATTCCCGCGACGCGGCCGTCGAGCTTGGCCACGAGATGCCGCGGTCCCCAGCCGGTGCGGATCGTCGCCGAACCCGATTTCTCGACGGCGGAGAGAAATGCGTGTGAGACGAACGGGTTATAGGCCGAGCTTAAGAGGCCGGCGGAATCGCCTGGAAAAGCGGATGAGGTTCCCTTGCCATGCCCATTACAAGCTTTGCCGGGATTGGCGCAGGCGTCCCAATCCTCCGGTGTCACTTCGCCAATCGAAGGTACGGCCTCGAGCGTGATTTCCGATGATGCCATCATGCCCAAGATCGTGCATTGCAGCAGCGACTTCAAGAGGTCGGGAACGCGCTCGCATGCCTGACGCAGCGCAGCGCTCTTCTAACGGTGCGCTTGCAGAGCGGGGCCCACGGGCAGCGCGTTCGCGGCGGGATGGTCCCGGCTCTGCGCCGCAACGCTAAAGGCGTCGCGGCTTGTCCGGGACACGAGAGGTGCCGTGCCCTTACGGCACAAACCCTTCAAAGATCATCTGGTCCGCATATCGCCCGACCCGCGTCCGCTGCTGCGGCGTGCGCACGGTCCAGCCGAGCAGGGCGCAGCCGAACAGGTTGCGAGCAAGCCAAGGGGCGGGGGCGGGGAGATCGTCGACTCTGAAAGCGACGAAGTGGGGCTGGGTCTGGAAGCCGTGGCGGAGGTACAGCATGCTGTCGCGCTGCTCCTGCGTGAGCTTGGCCCAGTACTCGTCCTCATAGGTCCGCTGCGCGACGATGCCGCGCGGACGGGAGGGCAGCAGCTCGCGCAGCGCCAGCACCTGGTCAGGATCGAAGGACATACCGACGGCGGGACCGTCATAGGACGCCAGCACTTCGACCATCCGCTTCACCAGCTTGCGGTCGCCGCCAAAATGGCTCTTCAGCTCGATCACCAGCGGTACCCGGCCGGCGACCAGGGCGCAGAGGTCGCCGAGCGACATCATCCGCTCCGGTGTGTCGTTGAACTTGACGGATTTCAGCTCGGCGGCGGTCTTGTCGATCACCTCTCCGGTCGCTTCGGTGAGGCGGCCGAGCGCATGGTCGTGATGCACCATGGCCTCGCCGTCGGCGGAGAGTTGAATATCGACCTCGACCGAAAAATTGCCTGCGATCGCGGCCTGCACCGCGCCTGGCATGTTTTCCACGATGCCCCGTGAAATGTTATGCAGGCCGCGATGGGCGACCGGCCGGGCTGTCAGCCAATCCGGAGCGCGCATTCGCGTCAGGCGACCTCGAACACGCCATCGACCTCGACCGCGGCGTCCGCGGGCAGCGAGGCGACCCCGACGGTGGTGCGGGCATGACGGCCCTTGTCACCGAAGGCCGCGACCATCAGGTCGGAGGCGCCGTTCAGCACCTTGGGCCCGTCCAGGAAGTCAGGCGCCGAGTTGATGAAGCCGCCGAGGCGGACCACGCGCACCACCTTGTCGAGATCGCCGAGGGCCGCCTTGACCTGGGCCAGCAGGTTCACTGCGCAGCCGCGAGCGGCCGCAGCGCCGTCTTCGATCGAGACCCCGGCACCCAGCTTGCCCTTGGCAATCAGCTTGCCGGCCGGGTCGAAGCAGACCTGGCCGGAGACGAACAGCAAATTGCCGGTGCGCACGAACGGCACGTAATTGGCAACGGGGGTGGGGGCCTCGTGCAGCTTGATGCCCTGTTCCGCCAGTTTCTGCTCGACCGTGCCCGCCATGTCTCGACCTCGATGTCCAGGATTCCATTCGTCCCCGGCACGTCTGTGGGAGGCCGGGCGCGCCCTGTTTCGCCCATCGTGCCGCCACATGCAAGCAACTGGAGGGGGATGTACTTTGTTGAGGCAGGGGAGCAGGTTCAACGCGGGCGGGGCAACTTTACGTGAAACGGCCTCAGTTGCGACGCAATGGAACGGTCATTAAAATGTCGAATCTGCGCTTCCCCAAGGACGCGTCCTCAAGGAACAGACATGGTGCACCTTTTCCGGATTTCGCTCGGTGTAATGGCGCTCGCGGCGGCCATTGTCGGCTTTGGCGGTGGCGCCCAGGCCGCCAACGGTCCGTTCCTCGCGCACCAGGCGCTTTATGACCTCAGCCTCGTGAAATCGCGCTCCAACTCGGTGAACAGTGCGCGCGGCCGCATCCTCTACAATTTCACGGGCAACGCTTGCGAGGGCTACACCTCCGAATTCCGCCAGGTCTCCGAGCTCGACAGCGGCGAGGGCAAGGTCACGCTGAGCGACCTCCGCTCCAATTCCTGGGAGGACGCCGCCGGAAAAAGCTACCACTTCAAGATCGAGACGCGCATGAACGAGGCGGATGCCGGCCGTGTCGACGGCTCGGCCGAGCGCGACGGTGACCACATCAACGTCAAGCTGAAGCTGCCGGCGCCGAAGACATTCACCCTCGACGGCAAGATCGTATTCCCGACCGAGCAGATCCAGCGCATCATCGCCGCCGCCAAGGAGGGCAAGTCGCTGCTAGAGCTCTCCGTCTATGACGGCTCCGACGACGGCCAGAAGGTCTACAACACGCTCACCGTGATCGGCCAGCCGATCCCCGCCGACCGTGCTACCTCGTCCGATCCGTCGACCTCCGACGAGCATATGAAAGCGCTGAAGCGCTGGCCCGTCACCGTCAGTTATTTCGATCGCGACGCCCAGCAGAAGGAAGGCGAGCAGACGCCGGTCTACGCGATGGCGTTCGAGCTCTACGAAAACGGCGTCTCGCGCCAGCTCGTGCTCGACTACAACGATTTCGTGATTTCGGGCGCGATGGGCAAGTTCGACGTGAAGGACAGCAAGCCCTGTAATTGAGGGCGTGGTCTCCTCCGTGTCATCGCAAGCGCAGCGAAGCAATCCAGACTGTTTCCACGGTGGCAGTCTGGGTTGTTTCGTCGCAAAAGCTCCTCGCAATGACTGGGCTGGTCCTCGGCGTCCTCTCCGGCTAGGCTCCTCCCAACCATAAACTTCGGGAGGCCAGCACCATGCCCAAGCTCGACCATCTCCGCCCCAGCGGCCTGCATCACAATCCGGCTTATTCCCACGTCGTGACGGCGACCGGTGCGCGCACCATCTACATCTCCGGCCAGGTGTCGGTGGACGAGGAGGGGCGGATCGTCGGCGAGGGCGATATTGCCGCGCAGACGACGCAGGTGATGCAGAATCTCGGCCACGCGCTGAAGGCGGCGGGGGCGAGCTACGCCAACATCGTCAAGATCACGACCTTCGTCGTGAACTACAAGCCGGAGCTGCGCCCCATCATCGGCAAGGCCCGCTCCGTCTTCTTCGAAGGCATGGAGCCGCCGGCCTCTACGCTCGTCGGCGTCTCCGCGCTGGCCGCGCCGGAGTGGCTGATCGAGATCGAAGCGGTGGCAGTCGCGGATTGAGGTGACTGGTAGGATGGTTAGAGCGGAGCGAAACCCATCGCCCTTGTTGTGCGGATGGAGCTTGATGGGTGTCGCTTCGCTCTACCTATCCGACTTGCCTTTGGCCATCTCTTGCAAAACAGCCATCGTCTCGTTGGCTCGGTCCGCCGGCACGAAGAGGTGATCGTGATGGAAGGCCGAAACCGCATTCACGTTGATCCCCGCTTCGGCAAGACGCGCCGTGATTGCCGCCAGAGTCGGCGACAGAGGCTGTGGGAGCAATGGTCAACATACCTTTGTATATCTCCTCTAATCCTTCTCATGCGCTGAGCTTACACTGGTAGAATTGAGCGACGGCGGGAGATTCTTACAATTTGAGTCCACTCGGGTCACTGCGGGGAGAGGCTCAAATGAACGTTGTCATTCGAAAGCTCAACGGCCTGTGGCACCTCATCGTCGGGTCTTGTCAGATCCGAACGCCGTTCGTGGAAACTCAGGATCGGCAATTGGTAGTTCAGTATGCCCGGCGCGCCTATCCGGGTGCACGGATATTTGAACGCGACTGAGTTGAGCAGGACTTGATCACTCCTGCGCCTTCTCCGGCCCCTCATACGCAATGCCGCGGATCACCGCAGCGCTGCCGAACTTCTTGCGCAGACTGTCCACCGCGCGCTCGGCGTGCGCGGCGCGGCGGTCGAGCATGTCGGTGTCGTCCAAGACCGAACCGTCACGCAGCGCGCTGACGCCGGCGCCCATCAGGCGGAAGGCGGTGCCGTCGATCTCTTTTGCCAGCATCTCGCGGCAGATCGAGAAGATCTTTGCGGCGAGCTGCGTCGGGGCGGCGATCGACTGCGAGCGCGTGCGCTGGCGGAAATCGGCGGTCTTCAGTTTCAACGTGACAGTCGAGCCGGCGAGCTCGCCGCTCTTGAGACGCGACGACGTCTTCTCGCACAGCCGCCACAAGATCTTCTCCAGCGCCGCGAAATCGCGGATGTCGGTCTCGAACGTGGTTTCGCTGGAAATCGTCTTGGCGCCGCGATCGGGCTCCACGCGGCGTTCGTCGATGCCGCGCGCGAGCCGCCACAGCCGGCGGCCGTCGCTCGGAAACTGCCGCATCATCTCGATCTCGTCGGCCTTCTGCAGGTCGGCGATGATGCGGAAGCCACGCTGCGCGAGGCGCTCCTGCGTGGCTGGTCCGACGCCAAAGATGAAGCCGACGGGCTTCTCCGACAGCATCAAGCGCGCTTCGTCCTGATCGAGCGCGGCAAAGCCGCGCGGCTTGTCGAGATCGGAGGCGATCTTGGCCAAAAACTTGTTGCAGGACAGGCCGACGGAGACGGTGATGCCGATATCGCGCTCGACGTCGCGCGCGAAGCGCGCCAGCACCTTTGCCGGGATCGTGCCGTGAACCCGCTCGGTGCCGGACAGATCAAGGAAGGCCTCGTCGATCGACAGCGGCTCGACCAGCGGGGTCAGCGCCTGCATGGCCTGGCGCACCTCGCGGCCGATCCGGACATATTTCGCCATATCCGGCCGGATCACGGTCGCATGCGGGCAGGCCTCCAGGGCCTTGAACATCGGCATGGCCGAGCGGACGCCATAGGTGCGGGCGATGTAGCAGGCGGCCGACACCACGCCGCGCTTGCCCCCGCCGATGATGACGGGCTTATCGGCGATATCAGGATTGTCGCGCTTCTCGACCGTCGCATAGAAGGCATCGCAGTCGATGTGGGCGATGGTCAGGCTCGATAGCGCGCGGTGGCGGACCAGGCGAGGGGACCCGCAAGCGGAACAGCGCCGCACGCCCGTGTCCAGATCGGCCAGACAATCCCGGCAGAAGCAGCGGGGCCCTGCCGGATCGGGTTCGGTCACGGCACGTCGCGCTCCCAGGTGGGGTCGCCGAGCGCG
Source organism: Bradyrhizobium sp. 159 (assembly GCF_023073795.1). Lineage (NCBI taxonomy): Bacteria > Pseudomonadati > Pseudomonadota > Alphaproteobacteria > Hyphomicrobiales > Nitrobacteraceae > Bradyrhizobium > Bradyrhizobium sp. 159. The sequence continues at coordinate 100,984 of NZ_JADPKE010000090.1, forward strand.
TCGCCCAGCACCTGCCGTGCTGCGGCAACGTTGGTCGGATGTAGTTCCGCGGCCTTCGCAAAGGCCTTCACGGTCTCGTCATCGCGCAGCACGAAATCGAGCACGCTGAGGAGAAAATTGGGGTCCGAGGCAGCATTGCGCAGGGTCTCCGGACCGACCCCTGTCTCAGCCAGGAACAGGCCCAGCCGCTCGGGCTCGCCGGCGACGAAGGACAGTGCTTGAATCGCAACGATTTCAGCGACTTCGCGGGGGTTGTGAACAGGCTTTTTCACGCGGCCGGTTTGCCTTTCCGTTAACTTTCAGTGTCTACTTTGGAATCATCATGCCCGAGTCTTCGCCTCGAGTCTTGCGACCCCCGACAAGCAACTGGAAACCAAATCGCAGAAAGTCGGCCCTCGGGTTTAACGAAACTAGAGCGAATCTGAGGCTAGTTTGAATCCAGTTTTCGAAGCGCCGGGGAGCGGCGCCTGAGGCGTCACATGTATGGGTCTGCGGACCAAACAGGAGGGCGGGATGGCTAAGACCGTCCTGATTGTGGAAGACAACGAGCTTAACATGAAGCTCTTCCGCGACCTGTTGGAGGCACACGGCTACCAGACCACTGGCACCAGCAACGGCTACGAGGCGCTTGACCTCGTTCGCAAGATGCGGCCGGACCTCGTGCTGATGGATATCCAATTGCCGCAGGTCTCGGGACTCGAGGTGACGCGGTGGATCAAGGACGATCCGGAGTTGCGCGCCATTCCCGTCGTTGCGGTCACCGCGTTCGCGATGAAGGGCGACGAAGAGCGTATCCGCGAGGGCGGCTGCGAGGCCTATTTGTCCAAGCCGATCTCGGTCGGCAAGTTCATTGAGACGGTCCGGCGTTTTATCGGATAGGAAGTGAGTTCAAAGTGTCCGCGCGTATCCTGGTTGTCGATGACGTTCCTGCCAACGTGAAGCTCCTCGAAGCTCGTCTGTCCGCCGAATATTTCGACGTGATGACCGCGGCGAACGGCGCCGAGGCGCTGGCGATCAGCCGGCGCGCCGAATGCGATATCATCCTGCTCGACGTGATGATGCCCGATATGGACGGTTTCGAGGTTTGCCGCCGTCTGAAGACCGATCCGGCCACCCACCACATTCCTGTCGTGATGGTCACCGCGCTCGACAGCCCCTCCGACCGCAACCGGGGGCTCGAAGCCGGCGCCGATGATTTCCTCACCAAACCCGTCTCCGACGTCGTGCTGATCGCGCGCGTGCGTTCGCTGACGCGGCTGAAGATGATGACGGACGAGCTGCGCATGCGCGCCATCACCTCGCTCGAGATCGGCATGCAGGCGCCGGAGCGCAGCGCCGTGGCCGACACCGGCAGGGGCGGCCGCATCCTCCTGGTCGACGACCGCGAATCCTCCTATGAGCGGCTGGGGACGATCCTCGCCGCCGAGCACACCATCGACGTCGAGCCGAGCCCGACGGAGGCGCTGTTCCACGCCGCGGAAGGCAATTACGACCTCTTGATCGTCTCACTCGATCTCAACAATTTCGATGGCCTGCGGCTCTGCAGCCAAGCGCGCTCGCTGGAGCGCACGCGCCACGTTCCGATCCTGGCGATCGCCGACCCCGAGAACTCGACGCGGCTGCTCCGCGGCCTCGAGATCGGCGTCAACGACTATCTGCTGCGTCCGATCGACAAGACCGAACTCTTGGCGCGGGCCCGCACCCAGATTCGCCGCCGCCGCTACACCGATCACTTGCGCGACAACGTGCAGAACTCGATCGAGATGGCGATCACCGACGCGCTCACCGGCCTGCACAACCGCCGCTACATGGAGAGCCATCTCGCCACGCTCGCCGAGCAGGCCGCGACCCGCGGCAAGCCGCTGGCGCTGATGATTCTGGACATCGACTACTTCAAGTCGATCAACGACAATTACGGCCACGATGCCGGTGACGACGTGCTGCGCGAATTCGCAGTGCGGGTGCGCAAGTCGATCCGCGGCATCGACCTTGCCTGCCGCTATGGCGGGGAGGAATTCGTCATCGTGATGCCGGAGACCGATCTCCACGTCGCCGGCATGGTCGCCGAGCGCCTGCGCCGCTCGATCGCGGGCGAGCCGTTTGCGATCCACAAAGGGACGAAGCGCATCGAGGTCACGATCTCGATTGGCCTGACTACGCTGGAGCAGAAGGGCGAGGCGGTCGGCGACGTCCTCAAGCGCGCCGACACCGCGCTCTACCGCGCCAAGCACGACGGTCGCAACCGCGTGGTGTCGCAGGCGGCGTAAAGGCTACTGCGACACAATAATTGCGAAAACAACCCCATGCACAGTAGCCGGCGCTAGTCGGATCAATGGCCTACGCGGGTAGCAAAGCGGCTGACGCCGACAGCAAGTCCGTTTGACACGTCGGGCAAAACAGGCGCATTCTGCTATCATCCCGAACATCCTACAAACTCCGCTGTCATTCCCCGCCAACGGGTCGTGCCTTCGGCGAGCCCGATGACAGGCTCCAGCGGGGGAATCCTGTACGCCCGCGGCTTTTCGGTTCTAGCCTCAGTGTCTCTTGAATACTGGATCACCCGCTTTCGCGGGTGATGACAGCAAGCGATATGGCGACAGCAGCTAGTCTGGCGCGCGCTTGCTCCCCTTCATTGGTTTCTTCGCATCGCTACCGACATCCACCCCTGCATTCCGCAGCAGCACTTTCGCCGCTTCTTTCGCCGCCCTGGCCATCGCAGGATCGTCGCGCACGAGGTCCTGCGCGATGGAGCCGTCGACCAGCAGCACGAGCTGGGTTGCCAGCGCCTCCGCGTCCGCAACGCCGAGCTCGTTCAGGCGATCGCGAAACCAGACGCGGCGGCTCTCCTTGAAGGCGATCGCGATCTTCTTCACGGCGCGGTCCTGTGGCCCGAGCTCGGCCACCGCATTCACGAACGGGCAGCCGCGAAAATCCTTGGCCGCAAACCGCCGCTCCAGCGAATCGAACGTCGCAAGGATCTGCTCGGCCGGCGGTTTGTCGGACGCGCGCGCGTGCACGAAGCGGCGCTCGAGGTAAGCCGCGATCAGCGCGTTCTTGGAGGGGAAGTGGTTGTAGAGCGTGCGCTTGGAGATGCCGATCTCGGCTGCAATGGTGTCGACGCCGATGGCGCGAATGCCTTGCAGGTAGAACAGCTTATCGGCGGTCTCGAGGATCCGCTCTTTCATCGTCTGTGGGGCGGGCGGGGGAGCCATGCGGTAGCGCGCGTCCTGTTCGCTTGACAGCACCGGCCCTTTATAGCCTAAGTACACAGGTCTGTGTAACCAAAATCAACGGCAAAAGCAGACGGCGGCGTTCGCGCCGTGCCCAAAAGGGAGAAGAAAAATGCCCCTGTTGCAGGTTCTGCGTCCGACATTGCCGATCCTGATCGGCGCCTCGATCATGCTGACCCTGAGCATGGGGCTGCGGCAGTCGCTCGGCATCTTCCTGCAACCGCTGACGCATGACATCCACATCTCGGTGTCGGATTTCACGTTGGCGCTGGCTGTGCAAAACCTCGCCTGGGGCTTTCTCCAGCCGCTGGCCGGCGCGATGACGGTGCGTTACGGCTTCCGTCCCATCATGATCGTGGGCGCGCTGATGTACATCGTGGGCCTCTCTCTGATGGCGACGGCCAATGGGCTCGTCAGCGTGATGATTGGCGGCGGCGTCCTGATCGGGACTTCGCTGGCCTGCACCGCGGCGGCGATCGCGATGTCGGTAGCGGCGCGTGCTGTGCCCGAAACCGTGCGCTCGACGGTGCTCGGCATCGTCTCCGGTGCGGGCTCGCTCGGCGCGCTGTTGTCGGCGCCGATCGGGCAGATGCTCAACGAGAGCTTTGGCTGGCGCATTGGCCTTGCCGGCTTCGTCATCATGTCGGTACTGATGATACCGGCGGCGTGGTATGCCGGACGCGTCGACCAGATCCCGCTGCCCAAGCCCGCGGCCGATGACATCAGCGATGCCAATGCCATGGCTGCGGCGAGGACCGCGTTCGGTAACGCGTCTTTCGTGGTGATGACCTGCGCCTATCTCGTCTGCGGCATGCAGCTGGTGTTCCTCACCACGCATCTGCCGTCGTATCTGGCGATCTGCGGTCTCGATCCGATGCTGAGCGCACAGACGCTCGGCATGATCGGCGGCTTCAACGTGCTGGGCTCGCTGTTCTTCGGCTGGGCCGGCCAACGCTGGAACAAGCTGGCGCTGCTGGGCGCGATCTACATCCTGCGCTCGCTGGCGCTCGCCTGGTATTTCATGCTGCCGGCAACGCCATTCTCGACGCTACTGTTCGGCGCGATCATGGGCTTTCTCTGGATGGGCGTCGGCCCGCTGGTTGCGGGCGCCGTCGCCGAGATGTTCGGCCTGCGCTGGCAGGCCATGATCCAGGGCCTCGCCTTCATGAGCCACCAGATCGGCAGCTTCCTCGGCGCCTACGGAGGAGGGGTGCTCTACGACGCGCTCGGCTCATACACCATGGCCTGGCGCATCGGCGTCGCGCTCGGCCTCGCCGGCGGCATCGTGCAGGTCGCGTTCGCGCTGATCCGGCCGTCGCAGCCGCCGGTGTTGAAGGCGGCGTAGGTGGGGTGTGTAGCCGTCAGCGTCAGCTTCGGAGGATGAACCGGATGTCACGTTGCTTGGTCGTGATCGGCCGGTTGTGACCCCTGTATAGTCCGGCCGTGCGGTGCAAGACGATTTCGACTCGCACCCATGCTGGTCGAACGCATCGTTGCGCGCGCCGCACCTGCGCTCCAATTCGAGGATGATCATGACTCACCGACGACGGGAAATCTCTTTGCTCCGACCGGGCCATATAGCGTGGCGGGTGGATGGAAAAGGTACTGGGCCGACCGCGCATCGCGCTTCTTCCGTCCTGACCTTCGCGAGATCATCAAGAAGTATCGCCGTCACTTGAATTGAGCTCGCCTCAGTTGGTGGCCTCTTTATAATTCTACCGCACATCTGTTACGTTTCCTATTGGCCCGGTCCGCGATGATTTCGGCCCAATCCTACGAGGTCGTGCTGACATTTGAGATCGAACAGGTGCTCCGAGCCGCCGCCAATTTGTCGGCTCATCGACCCGATTGACCCGACTCGGACATGCAGGTCGTCCAGCAGCCATCTCGGACGCTGGGGGGGGCAGCTTAGCCGGCGGCGCAATGGCCAGGCAAGCAAGGAACCGATCGGCGAGGACCTACGTTTTAGAACCCACAATCAGAGGAGTCTTGACTATGGCAGCAGGCACCCTCGCTCCACCCAAAGTCGTCTCGCGTGAGGAATGGCTTTCCGCACGTAGGGCATTGTTCGTCGAAGAGAAGGAGATGACGCACAAGCTCGACGAACTTAGAGAAAAGCGACGCCATTTGCCGTGGGTAAAAATCGAGAAGCCCTACGTCTTCCAGGGACCGGATGGCGAGTACACGCTTGCCGATCTGTTCAATGGTCGCGGCCAACTCGCCGTCTATCACTTCATGCTGACCCCGGGCTCCGATCACGTTTGCAAAGGATGCTCGTTCGTCGCCGATCATTTCGACGCCGCGCGCAAGCACTTCCATGATGCCGACCTGTCATTTGCTGTGATTTCACGCGCGCCAATCGAGCGAATCGAGCAAGTGAAACGCGCTTTGGGCTGGACCTTTCCGTGGGTGTCATCCTATGGCAGCGACTTCAACTTTGATTTCGGGGTGTCATTCAAAAAGGAGGACCTGGCCGCTGGCACAGCCAAGTTCAATTACGACACGATCCCGCTCAAGAGCAGCGAAGACATGATGGGCGCCAGCATATTTGCCAAAAACGAGGCTGGCGAGATCTTCCACACGTACTCGGCATATTCCCGTGGCATTGAAAATTTGATGGGTGCCTTCATGTGGCTCGATCTCACGCCCAAAGGCCGCCATCAATTCGATGACGGCCACAGCCGGCTTAGTGACGACGGCCGGGACGTCCGAACGCTCGGGCGACCCAGCGGCGCGAGGACTGGCTGTCATTGACGGTCACTGGCGACATCACTGGGTTAGGAGAGCTTCATGTCCGCACTCGGCGGTAACCCGAAAGTCCCGCAATCAGGAGCAGAGCGGCGCGATTAGCCCTTAGCTATAGCAGGCAGAACCATTTTCCGAACGCAACTACGGCGGTAGACCGGACGCGCAACGACGCCTGCCTCAACGCCGCTTTTGACCCCCAAAGCAGTCACTCGTCTGGTGCTCGAGTTGACTGAGCGAGCTGAAAAACCAGCCGCCGGGCGCCATCGACCAGTTCTTGGACGACATCCGCTGCAGGCTTAATTTCATTCACTAAGCCGACGCCCTGTCCCGCTAGAAAATCCATCGAGTCCAGGTCGCCCGAGGCGTCTGGCGTCGGTGGAAAGCCCATGAAGCGCAAGAGTGGCGTCGCCCGGCCACCGACTTTCGTCTCGCCAATCTGCGGCTCATCGGCCCGCTGCTCACTGCCGCGCGCCTCATCTGGCAGCCAGCGTTCGACAAAGGGCGTGCGCAGTGTGCGATGAGGGGCATTGGGCCAGCCGTGACCGAAAAGCGTCGTCCGCACCGTGTAATCTTCCGCTGCATCGATAACCTTCTGTTTATAGACCGTATGCGCGTAGGCTTCTGTCGTAGCGATCAGCCTCGTTCCGATCATCACGCCCTGCGCTCCGAGAGCGAGAGCGGCGGCGAAGCCCCGCGCATCCGCAATGCCTCCGGCTGCAATGACGGGAACTGGAGCCACCGCGTCGACGACCCGCGGTACCAGCGCCATTGTTGTAATATCGCCAGCCAGGTGGCCACCGGCTTCCACACCCTGAGCAACGATGGCATCGACCCCGGCATGAGCAGCTCTTCGCGCGTGGGCAACCGAGCCGACTTGGTCGATCAGTTTCACCCCTGCCGCTTGGGCTGGGCCTACAAAGGGAGTCGGATCGCCCCAAAAGGTCAAGAGGACTGGAACCCGCTCCTCGAGGCACACTTCGATGACCGCCTCGATTGGAAATGGCAGATGCGGTCCACTCAGCAATATACCGACCCCGAACGGCTTTTCGGTGAGCGATCGCAGGCGCCCAATCTCCTCGCGCAGCACCGGCGGCGGGTTGCCGCTAAATGACATAATGCCGAGTCCGCCAGCGTTGCTCACCGCTGCCGCAAGCTCGGGCCCGGTGATAAACCCCATCGGTGCGGCAAAGACGGGCACATCAATCGCCAACAGATGGCAGAGCGCGGTGCGCAGCATGACAGCCTCCATTGCATTCGGTGTACCCCCGCCACCGCAGCGGAAGTAAACATCGCCCAGAGGGCGGACTCAAGGTGGCGCGTGCTCCAACAATCCGGTGTTGGCCCTGAGCGGTATTGCACCGCCACAAGAACTCGGTCGCTAACAGGACATAGCGGAAATTGTCCGACAACCGACTATTGTAGAGGGCGACGCTCGTGATCCAAACCGGACTACGGTGTTAATGTTTGCCGATAAACGTAAGGACAGCCTGGTCGTACGCGTCAGGAGCTTCTGCAGGCACGGTGTGCGAACTTCCGGCAATGATGATCCTCTCGCGGTTTGGTAGGCAGGTCTCTAGCTGGTCGACAATTCGATAGAAGAATTTGGGACTTCGCTCGCCATTGGACAGAAGCGTTGGCGCATTGATCGACTTGGCCATTTCGCACGTGAACGCCGGCCTCGGGCGTTTTGTTGTGGCGTCGGCTTGAAAGGACGCCACGTTATCGAAGTTCATCTTCTGGTCGGCAATGGATCGACGTTCATAGGCGCCCGGTCCGCCGACGGCGTTCACGAACAGCGGTATGCCGGTTTTCACGTCGCCTGCCTTGACTGCCTCCCTCGCCGGTGCCTGGGCATTGCCCCACTCTTTCAACATGTCGCCGAGCCCGGGAACGCCGGCCAGGATGCCCGTCGCGGGCGGTTCGTTGAGCGTCAGGCTGACCAACTTTTCCGGATGCACGGCGGCAAAGAAAAGCGCCGCATGCGCGCCAGACGAATGCGCAACGACCCTGACCTTCGACAAGCCTAGAGCCCGCACAAACGCGGCAAGATCCTCGCCGTGCGCATCCGCAGCGCCATCCGGCATGCTCTCAGGACTTGCCTCATTTGGGAAGTGGTTGCGGCGGCTGTAGGCAATGGCGCGATAGCGATCGGCGAACTTTGGAAGATGCTGCAGCCACATTCGGTAATCTTGAAGACCGCCGTGAACAAATATAACCGGTTCGCCTTGACCAACTTCCACGTAGGCAAGTTCAGTCCCATTGGCAGTGACGCGCTTTATGTCTTCTGCGTGGGCGCTGGAAACCTCGAGAAAAATACACGACGCTGCGGCGAACTTAGCGACGAGGCGGAGCATTGCAGTCTCCCTTATGGCTTATAGCCCCACGGCAGTGAGGCTAATTCGAGGCAATCTCAGGGCTGGTGGCCCGCCCTTATTTTTGTCTGCCGGGCCAGGCGCTGGAGGTGTTGGCGCATGTGGCAACTCGGCAGTGCATTCGCTCATTGCGGGTCCTCAATTCGCGTTACGAAACTATCGGGGCGTTCGCGGCGAAATACGCGTGTGGCGAAGGAAGGCGATGCTCGTCTCTATACTTTGCAACGGATCGGCCGAAACATCTTGCTCGACGAAAAAATGCTGCACGCCGCACCGAAACGACGCGTCGAGTATTTTTGCGAAGTCGATCGTGCCGTTGCCTAGCTCGGTGGTCGATCCGTCGCTCGCCATATCCTTGAGATGCACCAAGCGGAATCGAGATGGATGTGTCTTCAAGACTTTCACGGAATCGAGGTTTCCTTTGGTTGCCCAGTAAACATCGAGCTCGAACTTGACAAAGCGCTGATCCGTACGGCTGAGCAGAATGTCGTAAGGCTGGACGCCACCTGCGAGGTTCGCGAACTCAAAATCGTGATTATGATAGGCAAGTGTCAGCCCGGAACGCGCCGCCAATTCACCGATCCTATTCAATCTGTCACAAATCCGCTTCCAATCGTCGATTGTCTGCCGTTCCAACTGGTCCAGCCATGGACACACGACAAACCGGCTGCCAAGCAAATGAGCGATGTCGAACGATGATCCGGTATTGTCTCGCAGGTTGCCGTAGTCGATATGCAGCGACGGCGCAGTGAGACCCAGGCCCAGCAAAAGTTTCCGGGTGCGCCGCACATTGGGGCCGAGAATGCCGGCAAACTCCACCTCGCGATAGCCGAGACGGGCAACCTTCCGTAGGGTCCCGTCAAAGTCGGCTTTCAGCAGATCGCGGACCGTATAGAGCTGGAGACCAATTTTCGACAGCTCCCGACCGGATACCGGCGCAATCCCTATCGCGGCACCTCCCGCGATACCGGCGAGAATATCGCGTCTGCTGAGGACCGCGCGCGGGGAACCAACGGAGAAAGTTGTCGACCGGCGGACCACAATCCCACTGCCTCTCGATGCCCACCATTGATTGCCGGGTTGCCGAGACTGTCGCGCAGCTACTTCGGCGTTTGCAGTACGACCCCGTAACGACCGTATATCCGACCAATCGTGCCGTCGTTTCGCAGCCGTTCAAGCGCTCCATTGATGGCTTCGCGCAGTGCATCATCCGGCCGAACCATGCCAACGGCGACATTCCAGTTGAGATCGGCCACGGTCTCGTCGCGATCCAGGATGCGAAATGCTTTGTCCGGGTGCGTCAGATTGAAATAGCTCGCCGACGTGGGCGTGACCGCAGCGGCGTCAATCTCATGGTTTGACAGGGCGTCGAGGCTGTCGCTCTCGAAGCCAAAGGTCGACGTGGGTACGTGCCGTTGACCGATGATCATGGCTGCGACGGATCCGACCTGCACTCCCACCTTGGTATGCTCGTTGAGGCTCTTGAACGAGGTGAGTGGGCTGGATGACGGCACGACCAGCGCGACGCCAGTGCGATAGTAGGGCTTTGAAATTCTCAAGCGGGTTTCGCCTTGCGCGTCGCGGTCGGCGATGACATCCAGGAGAATGTCGCAGCCGGCGCTACGCATCTGGTACTGGGTGATGATCCAATCTAGCCTCAGCGAGACGCCGAGTTCGCGCGCGAGCGCCTGACCCAATTCGATCTGAAAGCCGGGAGGATCACCGGTTTTGCTCGCGAAGGGAAGCGAGTTGGGATGGGCGCAGAGCCCGAGCACGCCGGACGAACGGATCGCGTCCAGGGTCCGCGCTTGCGCTGGCCCCGACATTCCGATGACGGCGCCGATGACGAGCAGAAGAATTGTCTTCATTCGCGTCCCCGCGTAGATGGGGCCCCAGCGGCTCAGCCCTCGCGCGGCTTCAAGGCGCGGATATATTTGACGATCTGGTCGATCTGCGCGTCGGTGAGGGCGCCGTCAAATGCCGGCATCGCGCCTTGCTTGCCGTGCTTGATGCGGTTGTGCAGAAAATCGTCATCGCGCGGCGAATTCATCAGCTGCGGCCCCTTGCCGGCAGCCCGTCCGCCATCGGAGTGGCAAAAGCCGCAGGTCCCCGCGAACAACTGCTCGACATCGAACGTTCCGTTCTCTGGCGCAGGGGTAGCAGGCTGCGCTTGAACCAACCCGGTGAGACACAATAACGAAGCGCCCAACAGCGCCGATCGCAGCGCGGTGATCTTGTTCGATTGCGATTTCAAGGCATCCAGCTCCATGTCCTGAAACACGTCCGGCGAGTTCAACGTCCGGGGAGCAAGCTTGCGCCCGCTCCCCGGCAGATCAATTTGCGATAGCCTATTTCAGGCTGTAGACGATGAGCGCACCGTCGTCGCGCGGCATGCTCTTGTAAACGCCGCCGAAATTTGGCGCATATTCGTCGGACAACATGCCGCCAAAGCCCGCGACCACGGCGATATATTGCTTGCCTCCGGCGGAGTAGCTGATGATGCCGCCTTGATGGCCGGTTCCGTCGGAGTGATTCCACAGTTCACCCCCGGTTTCGGCATCGTAGGCGTGAAGTGTGCCGCGGGAGTCAGGTACGAACACGAGATTTCCCGCGGTCGAGAGCACACTTCCAAGCGGCGGCTCGGGATAGCGAACCTCCCATTTCTTCGCCCCGGTGACGGGATCGCGCGCATCCAGGTGACCATAGATCTCACCGCCCGGAGGCGGCGCCATCTTGAAATCGGCGCCGATGTTGAGCTGGACCTGTGGCGTGGTGACAGGCGTCGTCTTCTGGATATCGAGCGTCATGCACCATTCCTGGCCGATTTTATAATAGAGTCCGGTCTTAGGGCTGTACGAGCCGGAATTCCAGCTGACGCCACCTCCGATGAATGGACACAGCGGCGGTTCGGTCACTTTGCCCGCGGAGAAGTCGCGCCGGCCGATCAGCGCGCCCGTCTTGGGGTCGATATCCTTGACGAAATTGATGTTCTCAACGAGCCGCCAAACGTTCTTGACGGCGAGATTGCGGTCATAGACGAAGATGAAACCGCTCTTGTTCGGATGGACGACAAGCTTCTGACCGTCACGATCGAGCATCAAGAACTCGCCGACGGCGCTGTCGAAATCCCAGGCATCATGAGGCAGCTCCTGATGGTAGAACTTCAGCTTGCCAGTATCGAGATCGAGACCGATCACCGACGTCGTGTAGAGATTGTCGCCGGGCCGCGCGCCTTGCGTCTTGTAGTCGGCGCCCGACCAATCGTAGAGCGGCGCCGGGTTGGCGGTGCCCCACAGAATCGTGTTGGTCTCGGAATCGTAGGTGCCCGGCATCCAGCCGCCACCTCCACCCGTGCGCCAGGAATCGTTTCCCCAGGACTTCATCGCTTCATCAGTGCCTGCGACCGTCAGGAACTCCCACTTCTTTTTGCCGGTGGCGGCATCGACAGCAAATATCGGACCGCGGCCCGGCCACTCTCCGCCTTGCGAGCCGATGATCACCGTACCCTTCGCGTAAAGCGGCGCACCGGTGAAACCGACTGTAAGTTTTTGCGAATCGATCAGCTTGGTATCCCAGAGAACCTTCCCTGACTTCATATCGAGTGCGATCAGACGGCCGTCCATCGTGCCGACAAAGGCCTTGCCTTCGCCGAGCGCCAAGCCGCGATTGTAGGGGGAATGGGTCTGGCGCGCGATCAGCGCCTCGTCGAGCTCAGGGAAATAGGACCAGATCACCTCGCCGGTCGCGCCGTTTAGCGCAAAAACCCGGCTGTAGGAGCCCGTGTAATAAAGAACCCCGTCGGCCGCGAGCGGCATTGATTGCAGGCCGCGCGTCGAGCGTCCGGGAATATGGATCCAGGCAACACCCAGATTGCCGACGTTGCTTGCGTTGATCTGCGCCAGCGGGCTGTAGTGATAGGATTTGTAAGAGCCGTGATAGGTCAGCCAATCATTCTGACCAGCGGCCTCGATCCGAGCTGTATCCACGGATTGAGCCAATGCTGACGACACAATCAGTGTCGCGCCAATGGCAACAAGAGGTAAACCAGATTTGCGCCACCGCCTCTTCATGTATACGTCCTCCCGTTTTTGTTTATCGACCTGCATTTTTCAAGCGCCGACCGTGAGTTGCATGCAGTTCAGTGCCTCATCGATTCATCTCCAATCGCGCGTGAGTTCCCAGCAAGCTTCGATCTCTCCGGCGAAAATCGCCAAAGAAGCTACAAGTCCACGTTCGTTGGGTTGTCGTTGCACTTCTGCTTGCGATCATAGAGTACGCCGGATCACGCGGAGTGCAATGTCGGAAATGCGCCTGGCGCAAAATGACAGACCGGCTTACCTTTTGATAAATGTTTTCTTTCGAATAGCTGCGTCGTCAGGATGTCGCCTAGAGCAACGCAAAAAGCGAGATCCCGCGAAGAGCGATCGGCCGCTGTGCACGATGCCAAAGAATCCAGGGCTAGGCCGGCCGCCACATGTTCATGAGCGGCGCGGCGCTGCGGCGTCAATTTTCGATATGGGCAAAGACCCCCGTAAAGCGGGCGGCGGGCTCGCCACAACCGAGCGACGGTCTACTCGCCGTGATCGGAAGCCTAGCAGTCCGGTATTCCTGGTGGACGCGCTGAGGCATTGGCGTTGGCACTGGTCGCGGCAGAAGGTGTGGAAGGAGAGCCAGTGCTTGCGCCGGGCGACGTTGTTGAACCGACCGTCGTGTTTCCAGATGGTCCAGTTGCAGTGGTGCCACTCATGTCGCGAACGACCTTATTGGCTACGTCCCAGCATTGCTTGGTATCATGACCGCTCGACCCACCCGTCGAAGTTCCTTGTGCGTTTGCGAATGTACCGACAGCTAACAATGCGGCGCTGATCGCCGTTGACAGAAGAATCTTCCTCATGGACGAATCTCCTCCTTGAGAGCCGGCTGGAATGCCGACGCCTCTCAATGCTGACGCGCCATCCAACGTTCCTCACAGGGCGGCCGAACACATGGCTGCTCCGACCACCGCTGCAAAGTGCAGCTTCTTCTTGCCAACCCGGAGCCGTCACACATGGCCCTTGCGCCGTATTGCACCGCCACAGAACCCCGGTCGCTTGCGACCCGCTCGGCTCCTACACCATGGCCTGGCGCATCGGCGGCGCGTTGATCTGGTCAGCTGATGAAGCTAGGGCGGAAGCAAGTGGCAGACCACCCAAACGGATGTCCGTGCCCGTACCACGGTCTATTATCGTAAGTTCGTTACGCCGGCACGGCTTAGTCCGTCCGCGAGGTGTTCGCGATATCTCAAGTCGAGGTATGGAGTTGTTATTTCGAATTGCCGCCGCGGGTCCTTCGGTTGTCGGGATATAAACTCCTGCAGCAAAGGCTGTGCTTCTTCTATGCGTCCAAGTTGCCCCAGGCTCGCAAGAAGGGCTCTGAGAGCGAGATAAGGACGTCGTAGCTGGATCGCTAGTTCGCCGTAATGCACTGCCTCCTCGTAGTTCTCCTGATGGTAATGGGCCAGCGCAACGAAGCTAAGGAAGCTTCCGGCCTGTGGATCGTTCGGATTCAGGCGTAAGCTGCGCAATAACGAATCCAGAGCTTCAGTGAAATGCCCGATATGGACCCGAACCAAACCAAGGGAGAAAAACCCTAATGCGAAATTTGGATTAAGGTCGATTGAACGTTGCGCCTCGGCAAGCGCTTGGGAGTGCATCTGCCTCAATAAGCTGGCCCAACACAGGGCGTAGTGGCAGTAGGGATCGCGGTCGTCGAGCGCGACTGCGCGCGCGGCCGCAGTATAGATGTCCGACACATCTTTCGTGAGATCGCTGCTCCAGCCATACCAAATGCGGGCATTCAGTGTACGGGCAAGCGTCATGTGAGCCTGAGCGAGGTTCGGATCAAGCGCTAACGCCTGTCTTATAAGAGTTATCGCCTCTTCGTGCTCTTCAGGTGCGAGCTGCGAGAAGTGCCACATCGCACGCATACAGCAGTCGAAGGCATCGAGATTCCTGACGCTTTTTCGAAACGCTCGTCTCCCTTCGATCAGCAGCATCTCAGGCTCGATGGCACCGACTACGCTCTGCGTGATCTCGTCCTGAATGGCGAATATGTCGGCCAAATCGCGGTCGAAGCGCTCCGCCCAGAGGTGATTTCCTGTTTGTGCTTCGATCAGCTGTCCCGTGATCCGCACGCGCTGCCCAGCCCGTCGTACACTGCCCTCGAGGACATATCGAACGCCAAGTTCGCGAGCGACCTGTTTCACGTCAACTGCGCGCCCCTTGTACACGAACGTCGAATTTCGGGCGATGACGAAAAACCAGCGGTTATGGGACAGAGCGGTAATTATGTCCTCTGTGATGCCATCTGCGAAATATTCCTGCTCGGGATCTCCACTCATGTTCGAGAACGGAAGTACCGCGATGGAAGGCTTATCTGGGAGTGCGAGCGAACCACCCAGGATGCCGGTACTTACCGGATGCTCAGGTTGCCAATCCACCGAGTAAACCGAGACTGGACGACTGATATTCTTCAGTGAGCGCTGTCCGAGCGGAGTGAGTGCAAAGTTCAGCTTGCCTTCGATCTGATCTCGCACCGTACCTGAAATGCAAATTCCGCCTGGTTCAGCCACCCCTTCGAGTCGCGCAGCGACATTCACTCCATCGCCCAGTACATCATCGCCATCCGCCATGACGTCGCCAACATTGATGCCAATCCGAAACTCCATCCTGCGGTCCTGAGGAAGATCGGCGTTGTGGCGATCAAGAGAGCGCTGGATGGCCACGGCGGCGCGCACCGCCTGGACTGCACTACTGAACTCCGCAATCACGCTGTCGCCTGCGGTCCCAAAAACCCTGCCTGCGTGTTCGGCGATTAGATCGGATATCGTGCGACGATACCCGTCCAAAGTTTGCAAGGTCGCCTCTTCATCCGCCGACATCAGGCGGCTGTAGCCCGCAACATCTGCTGCCATGATCGCGGCCAAACGCCTTGTGATCGGAGGGTTGTTCATGGCTCCGCTCCATCTAAAGGAGCGAGTTTAGCCGAAACCAGCCCGCGGGGTAAGCCGTGCGATCTCGGCTGTCGACGGTGAAGCGGACGACGGGCGGCGCTTGGTTCGATCGCCGCTTGTGGCCCAAGGCCGACGTGGAGCCATTCTGCTGCCACGTCGGCTTCTGCGCGCAAAGCGAATGCGACAATTGCGGAGGCACGCGCCAGTCAACACTCTCGTGCCCCGGACGCAGCGCAGCGTCACTTCCGACGGTGCGCTGCCGAGCCGGGGCCCAAAGCTGCGGCTTTCTGGATCCCGGCTCGGCGCAGCAGCGCTCAGCGGCCCAGGTCGAGCTCTTCAACCAGCTCCATTCTTACCTGCGCGAGGCATCTCAAGGACCCTCTGGAGCAGCGTGGGATGGCCAAGAACGGCGCGCAATTCCGGTTTGTCGAGCCATGCTGCTGCGTCCTCAAAGCTTTGGCATTCCTCGAGCTTGATGGTTGCCGTCGCCAATGGCACGTCGACGGGGCCGAATTTGCGCGGACTGGCAAGCGATAGTGATCCCAAATGCGCGCCTAACAATTCCAGATCCTGGCTGAGCTGGTGTAGTGCCCCGGCCATCGCGGTGGGCTCAGATGCGGCGAGTTCGTTTGCACGGAGCACCACAGCGGGCGGGTTGTTGGTTTCCGGCGTGGCAAAAAGTCCAGGCGTCTTCAGTCGTGCAGACGTCATGAGACCCAACGGGATTGAAAGCAGAAGACCCAGTACGACAGGCGACATCCAAAGCAGCAGGGGCAGAGAGACCGCGTAGGCACTGAGCGATAGCGCCAATCCGCAGAGCGTAGGGCCGGCGAGCTTGCGATAGATTTCGCCGCGAGCCAGCTCGCCATCGCTCCGGCGCTGCACCTGCCAGCCGGCGTCCCGACCAGCTAGAATTTCAAACACGGCCTTGGTCTGGAGGATCATCATGCATGGAGCGATCAAAGCCGCAAGAAACGTCTCGCAAGCGACTCCGGCCAGTACGCGAGGACTCCTTGCGAATCCGATCCGCTCTTTTCGATTGCCGATCAGCACCAGGTAGGCGAGCAGCTTCGGCAGGATCAGAAGTCCCATTGTCGCTGCAAAGACCCGGGCGGCAAGCACCGGGTCCTGTTGCGGCCAGGTCGGAAACAAACTGAAGCCTTTGGGAAAATACTCCGGTCGGATGAAATGCGCCTGCAGTGCAATCAGCAGGCCGAGTACCAGGAATAGAAACCACAGCGGCGCGGTGACATAGGAGCCGATGCCCGTAAGCAAATGCAACCGCGAGACCCAATGTAGCCCGCGGGCGGGCAACACCGCCAGATGCTGAAGGTTACCCTGGCACCAGCGGCGATCTCTTGCCGCAAAGTCCAGCAGTGACGGCGGGACTTCTTCGAAGCTGCCGCCAAGGGCCGGTGCCAGATAGATTTTCCAGCCCGCGCGGCGCATCAACGCGGCCTCGACAAAATCATGGCTTAGGATGTGACCCCCGAAAGGCTTACGACCGCTCAGCTCCGGCAGGCCGGCCTCCGCAGCGAACGCCTGCACCCGGATGATGGCGTTGTGGCCCCAGTAATTGCTGTCGCCACCGTGCCACCAGGCATTGCCGGCTGCAATGATGGGGCCGTAAACACGCCCCGAGAATTGCTGCAGCCTACTGAAAATTGTGCGCGCGTTGACGATGACCGGCTGCGTCTGGATCAGCGCAGCAGCGGGATGGGACTCCATCGCGTGGACAAGGCGAACTATTGTGTCGCCCTCCATGAGGCTGTCCGCGTCGAGAACGATCATGTGATCATAGGCCGACCCAAACCTCATGACCCAGTCGGCGATGTTGCCGGATTTCCGCGCGATATTGTTGGAGCGATGCCGGTAGTACAGCCGCGCGGCGCAGCAGGCGCGGCGCAGCCCAATGAACGTCATCTCTTCACGAATCCAGATGTCGGGGTCGCTCGTATCGCTCAGTAAGAACCAGTCGAACTGGTCCCCATATCCGGTAGCTTGAACTGATTCATACATGGCGCGCAGTCGCGCCATGAGATGATGCGGGTCCTCATTATAGGTGGGTAGCAGCATGGCTGTGCGGGAGGTTACACGAGGCAGGGGGCCCGTCGTATCGATCGGCAGACAAGACCGGGTGCGCGTGAGCAGCACGAGGAATCCGGCGAACGCGGACATGAAGGAGAAGGCGACCCATGCGAGCAGCACGAGGAAAAAGCCGAGCAGCATCGCCTCGAGGAAGGTTACACCGCCAACCTTCACCACGTCATACATGCCGTAGCCGCCTGCAAGCGTCAGCACCCCAGTCCCGACAAAAATAAAGAGGCGGCGGAGCGTCAAGGCGGTGCCCGAATGTACCGGCGACGGGTTAGCCTCAGTCGCGCGATCCAGCCGGCACGGCAGCATCGGCATCGGGCTTTCTGGCGGGAGGAATGTGCTGCCAGGTGCGTCCGGCGACGGCGTCGGCGACGGCCTCAGGGCGTCCATCGATAGGTCCACACTTCGGAGACTGGCGCTTCGTTTTGCGCCAAGAAAGCTCGTAATTCGATGGCGGCTTGCTTCTTGACCGAGCATTGGAAGCTCAGACGCCATCCGCCTGTCATGGGATTAGGTTGCGTGACGATGTTGCTGATTTCGGCTTGTGCAGCGGTCACCACACCTTTGATGGTCTTGGCATCGATGCCTTTGAGTCGCTCCCCCATCAGTTCCAGCACGAACAGTTTGCTATCATCTCCCCGGCTTCCGATCGCCGTTCGCGTGAACCGTGCGAGCGCCTCCGGTTTGGGGGCGTCCGGACCCCAGTGCAGCCGATAGGTGAAGATGTGTTCGCTTTTGGCGGTCAGCGGGTGCTTGGGTTGCCAGAGCGCTGCGATGTTATCGTGAATCTCCTCCTTGGTAGGTATCTCGAATAATTTCACCGCTCCTTCGCCCCAATCTCCGATCGGCTCGAACCATAGACTTGGGCGCTTTTCGAAGTTGGATTCGAGATCCTGATAGGCGAAGAAGTTCCTCTCCCGCTGCATCAGTCCGAAGCCGCCCGGATTGACATCGGCAAAGCTGCTGACCTGCAGATCGTGCGGATTGTTGAGGGGACGCCAGAGTTGCTCACCTCTGCCGTTGAAGATCGCAAGTCCATCCGAGTCGTGAACCGCGGGGCGGAAATCGTCAAAATCTTTGCGATCGTTCGGCCCGAAGAAGTACATGCTGGTCATAGGCGCGAGCCCGGCATGCTCGATGTCTACCCGGGGATAGAGAACCATCTCGACGTCGAAAACCGTGCTTTGGCCTGGCCGGATCGTGAATCGGTAGCTTGCGGCCGCGCTCTTGCTGTCCAGCAGCGCGTGCACCACGATGGACGAGGCATTTGGCGTCGGCTTCTCCAGCCAGAAAGCCTTGAACACCGGGAATTCTTCGCCCTTGCTCTCGCCGGTATCGATCGCTAGCCCGCGCGCCGACAGGCCATACGTCAGTCCTTTCGCGACTGCTCGAAAGTAACTGGCGCCCAGGAACACACAAACTTCATCGTAATAATCCGGCCTGTTGATCGGCGCGTGAATGCGGAATCCGCTGAACCCGATGTTGACATCCGGCCATTGTCCGAGACCCTCTCCGAACGAGAAGTCGTCGCGCCGATACGGGATCGGTATGACGCTCCTATTCACCACCTGAAAAATGTCGACCCGGTTCTTGTAGAAAAAGCCGCGGTGAAAAAATTGCACTTCGAACGGTAGCTTCTCATCACGCCACAACGCCTTCTCAGGCGCGAAGCGAATTGATCGGTATTGGTCGTAGTTGAGATTCTTCAGTGCATCCGGCAGCTTCTCGTCGGCAGGCGCGAATGATTTCGCGGCAAGCGCGCGGGCAAGTTCGCGCACGTAGGATGGGCTGAATGGCTGGGCGGGCCCCGTCTCAGCCTTCCCTGCACGCAGTAGCATGTTGGCAACTGAGAACGCAGCCGATACGCGAAGGACTTGCCGGCGGTTCACGCTCACGTCTCCCGGTTCGAAACAGGTGGGAAAACGGCCTATGTTCCCCGGAGTTCCGTGCGGGTAGGAGGATCTGCCACTGGTGACTTCAGCAGAATGTTCGAATGGACTGAGGAGGGGATTTGAAGCAAGACTGGCGTGAACTGCGGGGCAGCTCTCGCGGCTGGTCTGCCAACTGCCGGAGCTCGCGGTGTTTGGCGTTTCCCAAGTCCGCACGCTCAGATTAGCTCAGCTCTCGCGAC
Source organism: Bradyrhizobium sp. 159 (assembly GCF_023073795.1). Lineage (NCBI taxonomy): Bacteria > Pseudomonadati > Pseudomonadota > Alphaproteobacteria > Hyphomicrobiales > Nitrobacteraceae > Bradyrhizobium > Bradyrhizobium sp. 159. Next base: position 120,553 of record NZ_JADPKE010000090.1, read on the forward strand.
CCGGACGCAGCGCAGGGTCATCTCGGTGGTGTGCTGCAGAGCCGGGCCCATGGCCCTGGATCGCTGTGTGGCTTGCTCAGGCGCTGCAGCGCGCCGAGGGCGAGAGCCAAAATAAAACGGGGCCCTGAAGGGCCCCGCAAAGCTCTGCAACGCTGCGCCGAACTTACTTGATCTTGGCTTCGCGGAATTCGACGTGCTTGCGCGCGACCGGGTCATACTTCTTCTTGACCAGCTTGTCGGTCATGGTGCGCGAATTCTTCTTGGCGACGTAGTAGAAGCCGGTGTCGGCCGAAGACACGAGCTTGACCTTGATGGTGACCGCTTTGGCCATGTTCAAAACCTCAGGAATGAAGGAAATCTGGAGCCGGCCAAACGGCCCGCGTTGGCCGGCAACCTAGCCAGAAACCGCCTGATGTCAAGGTTTTAGGGGGCAGAAACCACCCAAATCGGCCCGATCAGGCCTCGAAGAAGCGGTTTTTCGGCCGCGGCAGGCCCAGATTCTCCCTCAAAGTGGCCCCTTCATACTCTTTGCGGAAAATCCCGCGGCGCTGCAGCTCCGGCACCACTTTGTCGACGAAATCGTCGAGACCGGCGGGCAGGAACGGGAACATGATGTTGAAGCCGTCGGAGCCGCGCCCGACAAGCCATTCCTCCATCTGATCCGCGATGGTCTTGGCCGTGCCCACGAACGAAAGGCCCCCATAGCCGCCGACGCGCTGGGCAAGCTGGCGCACGGTGAGCTTTTCGCGCGCGGCGAGATCGACCATGCGCTGGCGACCGCTCTTGCTGGCGTTGGTCTCGGGAATATCGGGGAGCGGGCCGTCCGGATCGAAGCCGGAAGCGTCGGTGCCGAGAATGACGGAGAGCGAGGCGATGGCGCTGTCGTAATGCACGCGGCTGTCGAGCAGCGCGCGCTTCTCCTTCGCCTCATCAACGCTGTCGCCGACCACGACGAAGGCGCCGGGAAGGATCTTCAGGTGCTCGGGATCGCGGTCGACCTTCGCCATGCGGCCCTTGATGTCGGCATAGAGCTTTTGCCCGTCGGCGAGGCTGCCGCCGCCGGTGAACACGGCCTCGGCCGTCTCTGCCGCGAGCTGCCTGCCATCTTCGGAGGCGCCAGCCTGCACGATCACTGGCCAGCCCTGCACGGGGCGGGCGATATTGAGGGGACCGCGCACTTTCAGATATTTGCCCTGGTGGTCGAGCGTGTGCATCTTCGCGGGATCGAAGAACAGGCCGGTCTCGACGTCGCGCACGAACGCATCGTCGGCGAAGGAGTCCCAGAGCCCGGTGACGACGTCGTAGAACTCGCGGGCGCGCTTGTAGCGTTCGGCGTGCTCCATGTGATCGTCGCGGCCGAAATTGAGCGCCGCGTCCGGATTCGAGGTGGTGACGATATTCCACCCCGCACGCCCGCCGCTGATGTGATCGAGCGAGGCGAAACGGCGCGCGACGTGATAGGGCTCATCGAACGTGGTCGATCCCGTAGCGATCAGGCCGATGCGCTCGGTGACGGCCGAGAGCGCCGACAGCAGCGTGAACGGCTCGAACGAGGTCACGGTGTGGCTGCGCTTGAGCGCGTTGATCGGCATGTTCAAGACGGCGAGGTGATCGGCCATGAAGAAAGCGTCGAACTTGCCGGCCTCGAGCTTGCGGATCAGCGTCTTGATGTGGCCGAAATTGAAATTGGCGTCAGGCCAGGCGCCGGGATAGCGCCAGGCGCCGGTGTGGATGCTGATCGGGCGCATGAACGCGCCAAGCTTGAGTTGCCGTTGTGCCATCGCCCGCTATCCGTTCTTGGTGACGCTCGGGAACACATAGGCATGCCGGGCAACTCCGCCATTGGGGAGGGCGGAAAGAATTTTTTGTTTTTCGATGTGGGCTCAGTAAATTCGCATCATTCCGGGGCGCCGCGTAGAGGCGAGCCCAGAATCCATCGAGCCGTGGAGACGATGGAGAAATGGATTCCGGGCTCGCGCTGCGCGCGCCCCGGAATGACCAGAGGAAAGAGCCGCGCCGTGAATGACGGCCTAGCTCAAAACATCCTTCTGCATCTTGCCGCCGTAGAAATGGAAGAACGGCACCGGTGCATCGTGGCGGAGCGGGCCGGTGGCAAGGCGGGTGTCGAGCTCGTTGAGCACGTTGCGTGTCATCGGATGCAGGTCTGCGAGTGGTTTTGAGCCGAGCTCGACCCAGACCAGCTCGACCAGCTCGGCATCGGCATGGATCACGCCCTCGACGCGATGGGTGATCGCGGAAGCATCCGCGGTAAAGAAGCGGGTGTCGAAGCGCTTGACGCGGCCGGGCGGAGTGATGGCGCGGGCGATCAGGAACAGGCCGGAGGGATCGGGCAGCAGGCCGGCATCCGCGAATGGCTTCCAGGGGCCCTCGAGCTTCGGCGCCTTGCCTTCAGCCTTGCGGCCGAGGCAGAGACCGGTCTCCTCGCAGGCTTCGCGAATCGCGGCAATGGCGAGCGATTTGGCGCGCGAGGGAGGAGTCTTCGGGCTGCCCTTGGCGAGATTGGCTTCGAGCTCCGCGGTGATGGGGGCGGCGCAGGGCACGCGATAATCGGCCTTGTCGACACGGCCGCCGGGGAAAACGAACTTTCCGGGCATGAACACCACCTTGTCGTGGCGCTTGCCGACCAGCACTTTGGGAATAGGCCCGCTGCGATCGACCAGGATCAGTGTCGCTGCATCCCTCGGACGAAAATAGGGATGGTGGTCGGCTTCCTTCTCCTCGTGAACTTTAGCCTTCTCCTCTGCCGGCGAAATATCCGTCATGTCCTCACCCAAACCGCTCTTGTTTGTTTTGCTTACACAGGCGGAATACCATCGGGAGGGTTCTCGTCAAACCCGTGCATGCGCAGAGCCCATTGCAAGCCGACCACAGCTCCCTTGACGGGCTGCAACAGCGCGAGCGAGGCGAGGAAGGTAAAAGGCAGATAGGCCACGAAACTGAGCCACACCGGCGTCGTGTAGTTGGTCTCGATCCAGAGGATGGCCGGTACCACGATGTGGCCGACGATGACGATCACGAGATAGGCGGGCAGATCGTCGGCGCGATGCGGGGTGAAATCGAGGTCACATTTGGCGCAATTGTCCGCCGTCTTCAGAAAGGCGCGGAACAGCTTTCCCTCGCCGCAGCGCGGGCAGCGGCCGCGAAAGCCATGCTTCATCGCAGCCCACACGTCGCGCCTCTCGACAAGGCCGGTCTCGCGCGTCCAGATCTTCGGCGCCGTGCTCATCGTCACCATGCCTTGCCCTTCTGTCCCTTGCTTTTGCTCTTGCTTTTCCCCTTGGCCTTCTTGCCCTTGCCGGATGTCTTCTGTTTCTCCGGCCTGCGCTTCTTCTCGGGACTGCGTCCCGGATGCGGCGTCGACGATTTGCGCTGCGGGCGGAACGGCCTGCGTTCGCGGGAGCCGGTCTCACCGGCCGATGACAGCAGCTCGAAGCGCAGCGCTCCTGCGATGGGAGCCGCTTCGATCAGACGAACGTCGACGACGTCACCGAGCTGATACATGGTGCCGCTGCGCGTGCCGACCAGCGCGTGGCGGCTCTCGTCATAGTTGAAATATTCCGTGCCGAGGGATCGGATCCGGATCAATCCGTCGGCGCCGGTCTCGGCGAGCTTGACGAACAGGCCGGCGCGGGTGACGCCGGAGACGCGGCCCTGAAAACTCGCGCCGATGCGGTCGGCGAGATGGTGCGCGATCAGGCGATCGACGGTCTCGCGCTCCGCCTTCATCGCGCGCCGTTCGGTGAGCGAGATATGGGCGGCGACTTCACCGAGAGATTCGGGCGTCGCGCTGTCGGGCAGGGCGCCTTCGCCGAGGCCGAGCGCGCGGACCAGCGCGCGATGCACGACGAGATCGGCATAGCGGCGGATCGGCGAGGTGAAGTGCGCATAGCGGCGCAGGTTTAGGCCGAAATGACCGTAGTTTTCCGAAGAGTATTCCGCCTGGGCCTGCGCGCGCAGCACGACCTCGCTCACCAGCGGGTAATAATCGTGGCCTTCGAGCTGGGCCAGCACGCGGTTGAACAGCGTCGGGCGCAGCGCACCTGATTTCGTGAAGGGGACGTCCAGTGTCTCCAGGAACTCGCTGAGGGCGTGGACCTTCTCCAGCGTCGGCTCGTCGTGCACCCGGTAGATCAGCGGCAGCGATCTCTTCTCCAGCATCTCGGCCGCGGCGACGTTGGCGAGGATCATGAACTCCTCGATCAGCTTGTGCGCATCGAGACGCTCCGGCACGACGACGCGGTCGACCGTTCCGTCGCTCTTCAAGAGGATCTTGCGCTCGGGCAGGTCGAGATTGAGCGGATCGCGCTCGTCGCGCGCGCGCTTGACGCAGGCGTAAGCCGCGTAGAGCGGCTTCAGGATCGGATCGAGCAGCGGGCCCGTGGTATCATCGGGCCGACCGTCGATCGCAGCCTGTGCCTGCGCATAATGCAGCTTCGCCGCCGAGCGCATCAGGATGCGGTGGAAGCTGTGCGAGCGCTTGCGGCCGTCGGGTCCGATCACCATGCGCACCGCCAGTGCGCCGCGCGGCTCACCCGGCACCAGCGAGCAGAGATTGTTGGAGATGCGCTCGGGCAGCATCGGCACGACGCGGTCGGGGAAATAGACCGAGTTGCCGCGATCGAGCGCGTCGCGGTCGAGCGCGGTGCCCGGCCGGACATAGAAGCTCACGTCTGCGATGGCCACGTTGACGATGAAGCCACCCTTGTTGTTGGGATCGTCGTCGGGCTGCGCGTGGACCGCGTCGTCGTGATCCTTCGCATCCGGCGGATCGATGGTGACGAGCGGCACGTCGCGCCAATCCTCGCGCCCTTTCAGGTTCGCAGGCTCCGCCGCCTCCGCCTCGCGCTCGGCCGCGGGCGAGAATTGCAAGGGGATGTCGTGGGCGTAGATCGCGATCAGGCTGATCGCCTTCTCCGACTTCACCGAGCCGAGCCTCTCCTTGACGCGACCGGAGGCCAGGCCAAAGCCGCGCGAGCGGACGATGTCGACGCTGACGAGGTCACCGTCTTGCGCGCCTTGTGTATCGGTCTTCGCGATGTTCAGCTCGCGGTCGGCGAACTTCTTGTCGACGGGAACGAGTCGTCCGCCGCCTTCGGAAAGACTGCGGAAGACGCCGAGGATGCGGCTCTTGGCCTTGTCGATGACCTTGATGATGCGGCCGCGATAGGCGGGACCTGCGTCCTCGTCCGAGCGCTCGACGCGCAGCAATGCGCGGTCGCCGACACCGGCGGCCGTGCCAGGCTTGGGCCGGCGCGGCATCTCGATCAGGATTTTTGGCGGCTCGCCGCTTTCGACCTCGTCCCATTCGGCGGGGGAGGCGATCAACTCGCCGTCGGAGTCGCGGCCGGTGATATCGGCGAGCAGCGTCGGCGGCAGCGTGTCGGGCTCGGAGACCTTGTGGCGCTTCTTCTTGATGATGCCGTCGTCGCCGAGCTCGCGCAGCATGCGCCTGAGCTCGGCGCGATCGGCGTTCTTCAGGCCGAACTCGCGCGCAATTTCGCGGGTCCCGACCTCTCCGTGGTTTGCCTTGATGAAGGCGACGATGGCTGCCCTGTCGGGAAAGCCATGGTCATTCTTGCGTTTCACTTAACCTCTAATTCTTGCCGGCACTCTTCTTGGCCGGGGCCTTGGTGGCGGCCGCCTTGGTCGGCGACGTCTTGGCAGTCGACGAGACGGCGGCGCGCGCCTTGCTGGTGGATTCGGTTTTCGATTTGGCCGGGGCTTTCTTCGCCGCCGGTTTCTTCGGCTTCGGCGCGGCGTCCTCGCCGTCCGCAGCCTTCTCAGTAGTCTTCTTGGCCTTGGCAGGCTTTGCCGCCTTCTTCGCCTTGGTCTTGCTGCCGCCCTTGGCCGCGCGTTCGTCGATCAGCGCGATCGCCTGCGGCAGCGTGATGGCATCCTTTTCGAACTCGGCCGGGATCGTCGCGTTGACACCGCCTGCGGTGACATAGGGGCCATAGCGGCCGCTCTTCACGGTGACGGTGCCGAGCGTCGGATGGTCGCCGATCGTCTTGCCGGGATCGGCGCCGAAGCGGCGGCTCGGGCCCTTCGCCGCCTTCTCGGCGATCAGCGTCACCGCGCGGTTGAGGCCGATGTCGAATACTTCGTCGCCGGCTTCGAGACTCGCATAGGTCTTGTCGTGCTTCACGAACGGCCCGAAGCGGCCGAGGCCGGCGGTGATCGGCTGCCCCGTCTCTGGGTGCTTGCCGATCTCGCGCGGCAGCGACAGCAGTTTCAGCGCAAGCTCGAGGTCGACATCGCTGGGCGAGGTGCCCTTCGGAATGCCCGCGCGCTTCGGCTTCTCGCCTTCCGCATAATCCTTCTGCTCGCCGAGCTGGATGTAGGGGCCGAAGCGGCCGGCCTTGACCCAGACATCGAAGCCGGTGTCGGGATCCTGGCCGAGCGAGCGGTCGGCGCTAGCTTCCCCATCGGCGGCGAGCTGGCGGGTGTAGCGGCATTCCGGATAGTTCGAGCAGCCGACGAAGGCGCCGAACTTGCCGGCCTTGAGGTTGAGCCGGCCGGTGCCGCAATTCGGGCATTGCCTGACGTCGCCGCCATCGGCGCGCGGCGGGTAGATGTGCGGGCCGAGCATCTCGTCGAGCACGTCCAGCACCTGCGCGACGCGCAGGTCCTTGATCTCGTCGACGGCGCCGATGAAGTCGCGCCAGAAATCCTTCAGCACCTCCTGCCAGGAGATCTCGTTGTTGGAGATGCGGTCGAGCTGCTCTTCGAGGCCGGCGGTGAAATCGTATTCGACATAGCGGCTGAAGAAGCTTTCGAGGAACGCGATCACGACGCGGCCCTTGTCCTCGCCGTGCAGGCGCTTCTTCTCCAGCTTGACGTAGCCGCGGTCCTTCAGAACCTGGAGGATCGAGGCATAGGTCGAGGGACGGCCGATGCCGAGCTCTTCCATGCGCTTGACGAGGGATGCCTCCGAGAAGCGCGGCGGCGGCTCGGTGAAATGTTGGGTGACGGCGAGCGACTGCCGCTTCAGGGCTTCGCCGGCGCTCATGCCGGGCAGGCGGCGGGAATCCTCGTCCTCCTCGTCGTCGCGCCCTTCCTGGTAGAGCGCGAGGAAGCCGTCGAACTTGATGACTTGACCGGTGGCGCGCAGCTCCAGCGTACGGCCGCCGGCCTTCGCGGTGATGTCGACCGTGGTGCGCTCGAGCTCGGCCGCTTCCATCTGGCTTGCGATGGTGCGCTTCCAGATCAGCTCGTAGAGTTTCGCCTGGTCGGAATCGAGCTTGCGGCTCATGCTGTCGGGCCGGCGCGACAGATCCGTCGGGCGGATCGCCTCGTGCGCTTCCTGGGCGTTCTTGGCCTTGGCCTGGTACTGGCGGGGAGCGTCCGGCACATAGGCGTTGCCGTAATCCTCGCCGATCACCTTACGCGCCTGGGTGATCGCTTCAGGTGCGATCTGCACGCCGTCGGTACGCATATAAGTAATGAGTCCGGTGGTCTCCCCGCCGATGTCGATGCCTTCATAGAGCCGCTGGGCGATGCGCATCGTGTGCGCCGGCGCAAAGCCGTATTTGCGGCTGGCTTCCTGCTGCAGCGTCGAGGTGGTGAAGGGCGCCTGCGGATTGCGCCGCGCGGGCTTAGCATCGACCGCGGTCACAGCGTAGGCGGCCGCTTCCAGCGCCTTCTTGAAGTCGTCGGCTTCCGCGCCGGTGCCGATGTCGAGGCGCTGGATCTTCTTGCCGTCGGCGCCGACCAGACGGGCCTCGAAGGCATCGCCGCGCGGGGTCAGCAGGGTCGCGACCAGCGACCAATATTCGCGCGCGACGAACTTCTCGATCTCGAGCTCGCGATCGCAAACGAGGCGCAGCGCCACCGACTGCACGCGGCCGGCCGAGCGCGCGCCCGGCAGCTTGCGCCACAGCACGGGGGAGAGGGTGAAGCCGACCAGATAGTCGAGCGCGCGGCGCGCCATATAGGCGTCGACCAGGGCGCCGTCGATCTGGCGCGGATGCTTCATCGCGTCGGTGACAGCCTGCTTGGTGATGGCGTTGAACACCACGCGCTCGATCTTCTGGTCCTTCAGCGCGCGCTTTTCCTTCAGCACTTCCAGCACGTGCCAGGAGATGGCCTCGCCCTCACGATCGGGGTCGGTGGCGAGAATCAGGCGGTCAGCGCCCTTCAGCGATCTCGCGATATCGTTCAGCCGCCCGGCGGCCTTGGGGTCGACCTCCCAGATCATCTTGAAATTGGCGTCAGGATCGACGGAACCGTTCTTGGCGGGAAGGTCGCGGACATGGCCGAACGAAGCCAGGACCTCGTAGGACGAGCCCAGATATTTGTTGATCGTCTTGGCTTTCGCCGGCGACTCCACAATAACGATATTCATGTAGTTCCAGTAACTTACGGGAAAATCTTGGGCCGAAAACCAAAGGATTCGGGTCGGCCGTTTCGACCCGAACATGGGTGGTGAGGCCGTCCCTGTCAAATCGGGGCGTGTTGAAGGCCGCCGCGGTAGGAAAAGTTTCATATCGAAAAAGTTGCAAAATACCATCTTGGAGTTGCGATCGATGTCGGCGTAAGGTTTCTGCGGGGCATGGATTCGGGGTGGGGTCTGGTGGCTAAGCCAGCAAGGAAACGGGCGCGCGCCGGATCAGGCGCGCCGGGAGGCTCGCGCAACGAGGAACCGGGGGAAGGCGGGGCGGATGAGGCGGTCGCATTCATCGCGGAGCAGACGGCCGCCCTGCGCAAGCTCGCCGAGCGCCACAAGCTGCACATGTTGCATTATTTATTGGGCATGACCCAGCTCGAGGCCGACGAGCATCTGAGATTGCGGACCAAGCGCAAGCTATCGTGAGATTCTAAAGTCGTCTCGGCGAAGCTGGGACGCATAGGACGTGAACTATCGAGAGTGCGCACCATCCGCACCGGCGGAGGATCGCTGCCTGTCTTCGCCAAACTGCTCCCGGTGGTTATGGGTCGCGTCGCCGGGACGACGTTGAGGAGAGATCGTGCGCGACGGCTATCCCGCCGCCCTTCGCCGCGGCGCCGGCCGCGGTTTCAGCGTGGTATCGGCCGGCGAGAGCAGGCGGCCGTCCTCGGCGCGCAATTCGAGTTTCTTCACCGGGCGGCCTTTGGCGCGATCGACCAGAATGGTCGCGATCTCGTCGGGGTGGTCGTCGAACTCCTCGCTCCATTGCCGTAGCGCGACCAGCACCGGGAAGGTGCCGCGGCCCTTCGGCGTCAGCACATATTCCTGGTAGGCGCTGCCGTCGGAAGCGGGGGCGGTCGCCAGAATGCCGTGCTCGACCAGTGACCGCAGGCGCGCGGCCAGAATGTTCTTGGCCATGCCGAGCTTGCTCTGGAATTCGCCGAAGCGCCGCACGCCGAACAGTGCCTCGCGGATGATCAGCAGCGACCACCAGTCGCCAAGCGCCTCCAACGACCGTGCGATCGGGCAGGAATCGCCGTCGAAGCTCGTTCGTCTCACCATTGTCTCTCGTCCTGTCGCGTTCGCCCGCGTGCCGCGCCGATCACGCGCTTGTGTGGTTGCATCATAAAACCATTTGTCTTAGATGACAACTTAGTTTCATAATGCAACTACTGGAGGCGAGCGTGAGATTGAAGAACAAGACGGCCCTGATTACCGGCGGCAACAGCGGCATTGGCCTTGCGACTGCAAAGCTGTTCGTGGCCGAGGGCGCCAAGGTGGTGATCACCGGCCGCAACAAGGGGACGCTGGAGGCCGCTGCGAAAGAGCTCGGGCCGAACGCGCTTGCGCTGGTTGCCGACGCCACCGACATCGCCGCGACGGAGGCCGCGATCAAGAAGGGCGCGGACAGGTTCGGCAAGTTCGACATCGCCTTCGCCAATGCCGGCATCGCCGGCGGCACGCCGCTCGGCTCAGCCACGCTTGAGGTCTTCGAGACCGTGATCCGCACGAACCTCACCGGCGTGTTCTTCACCGTTCAATCCGCGCTGCCCTACCTCAACGACAATGCCTCGATCATCCTCAACGGCTCGGTGATCTCCGTGCTCGGCATTCCCGGCTACTCGGCTTACGGTGCCGCGAAGGCCGGCGTTCGCGCGATGGCGCGGACCATGGCCTCGGAACTGTCGCCGCGCGGCATCCGCGTCAACGTGGTCGCGCCGGGCGCGATCCGCACACCGATCTGGGGACCTGCGGTGGCGACGCCCGAGGCTGAGAAGGCATTCGAGAGGCGCATCGCGCTGTCGACGCCGCTGGGGCGCATGGGCGAAACGGATCACGTTGCGAAGACCGTGCTGTTCCTCGCTTCCGATGATTCCGCGCATGTGCAGGGCCAGGAGATCTTCGTGGACGGCGGCGCGGTCGCATCTCCGAGCGGCGCGCCGATCTATCGGGGCTGATTGCTCAAGCGAACTCGATTCCCTCTGGCGCAACTCGGCTGTTGCGCCGGACGGTTCAGCGGCCGCGAGCCCTAGAGCAGCGACACCAATCCGCCGCCGTGCCGTTCGAGCCGGCCCGCGAGCTCGAGCTCCAACAGCACGGTGCGCACGATTGCGGGCGAGGCGCCGGACATCCGCACGAGATCGTCGATCGAGATCGGGGCAGGCCCGAGCAGGGCGGTGATCTGGTCGCGGTCGTGGCCTTGCGGATCGCGATCGAACGGCTCGCTGTCGGGCTCGCCTGCGGGATGCATCAGCGGCCGCTCCATGATCGGCTGCACCGCGTTGATGATGTCGGCGGCCTCGGTGACGAGGGTTGCGCCCTGCTTGATCAGATCGTTGGTGCCGGCGGCGCGCGGATCGAGCGGCGAGCCGGGCACGGCGAATACCTCACGGCCCTGTTCGGCCGCCATGCGCGCGGTGATCAGCGAGCCCGAGCGGTGCGCCGCTTCCACCACGACCACGCCGAGCGAGGCACCGGAGATCAGTCGGTTGCGGCGGGGAAAGTCGCGGGCGCGCGGCTCGTGGCCGAGCGGCATTTCGGAGATTGCCGCGCCCTCATGGTCGAGGATCGCTGCGAGCAAATCGGCATGTTCGGGCGGATAGATGCAATCATGCCCGCCGGCGAGCACGGCGATCGTGCCGCCTTCGACGCTCGTGCGATGCGCGGCCTGGTCGACGCCGCGGGCGAGACCCGAGATGACGACAAAACCGGCTTCGCCGAGCTCGCGCGCAAGCTGGCCGGCAAACTTCAGCCCGGCGCCGGAAGCATTGCGCGAGCCGACGATCGCGATCATCGGCCGCATCAAGCTTTTCGTGTCGCCGCGCACGGCGAGCAAAGGCGGTGCATCGTCGAGCGTTGCGACGCGCCGGATAGCCGTCTTCACCGGGCGCGAGCCAGGCGATGCCGAACTTGCGGCTTGCGGCGAGCTCGGCCTTGGCTTCGTCGGCGCTACAGATGCGCCCCGACCGTGCCGCGCCGCCGCGGCGCGCCAGATCCGGCAGCCGCTCCAGCGCGGCGCGCGCGGTGCCGAAATGGTCGACCAGCGAACGGAAGGTGCGCGGCCCGACATTGTCGGAGCGGATCAGCCGCAGGCGGTCGATCCGCTCAGATTCGGTCAGCTCCACGCTTGGATTGATGGCGTCCACGGCGTCTCCTTGCAGGCACAGCATGGAACAACCTGAGGGCGTTGCGCAACAGTGACGTGCGCTTGCGCGACCGCGCCCCGATGCTAAAAGCGATGCCAATAAGAAGGATTTTGCCATGATCTCACTCGCCGACCTCCAGCGCCGCATCGAAGCGGGGGAGCTGTCGCCCGATTCCGCGATCGCGCAATCGCATTCGGCGATCGAGGCCAAGGAGAAGGACGTCCGCGCCTTCGTTCGCCACGACAAGGCTGCGAAGGCGCAAAGCGCCGGTCCGCTGCGCGGCATCGCGGTCGGGATCAAGGACATCATCGATACCGCCGATTTCCCGACCGAGATGGGCTCGGAGATCTATCGCGGGTGGCAGCCGCGCTCGGATGCGCCCGTCGTGATGATGCTGAAGCGGGCCGGGGCCACCATCATCGGCAAAACCACGACCACGGCGTTCGCCTCGCGCGATCCCACCCCGACGCGCAATCCGCATAATCTCGGCCATTCGCCGGGCGGCTCATCCTCCGGTTCGGCGGCAGCCGTCGGCGCCGGCATGATCCCGCTGGCGCTGGGCACCCAGACCGGTGGCTCGGTGATCCGTCCCGCCGCCTATTGCGGGACCGCTGCGATCAAGCCGTCGTTCCGCATGCTGCCGACGGTCGGTGTGAAGTGCTACTCGTGGGCACTGGATACCGTCGGCCTGTTCGGCGCGCGCGTGGAAGATCTCGCGCGCGGGCTGTTGGCGATGACGGGGCGCGGCGAATTCTCCGGCATTGCCGCCGCGACGTCGCCGCGCATCGGCGTGGTCAGGCAGGAATTCGCCGGCGCAGTGGAGCCGGCGGCCGAAGAGGGGCTGCAAGCCGCGATCAAGACGGCGACGCGCGCCGGCGCCAGCGTCCAGACCATCGATCTGCCCGAAGCGGTGCAGGAGGCCTGGCGCATCCATCCGATCATTCAGGATTTCGAGGCGCATCGCGCGCTGGCCTGGGAGTTTTCCGAACGCCACGACGAGATCGCGCCGATGCTGCGTGCCAGTCTCGATGCGACGGTTGGCCTGACGCCGAAGGACTATGACGAAGCGCGGCGGATCAGCCGCCGCGGCCGCCGTGAACTCGGCGAGCTGTTCGAAGGCGTCGACGTGCTCCTGACCTATTCCGCGCCGGGCACCGCGCCCGCCAAGGAGCTCGCGACCACGGGCGATCCCCGTTACAACAGGCTCTGGACCCTGATGGGCAATCCTTGCGTCAATGTGCCGGTGCTGAAGGTCGGCGGCCTGCCGATCGGCGTGCAGGTGATCGCGCGTTTCGGCAACGATCCGCGCGCACTTGCGGCGGCCTGGTTCCTGGAGGAGGCGCTGGCGAAATCAGGCTAGCGCAGGTTCGGGGGCAGCAATGCGATGGCCGGATGCAGCCGGCGCTGCGCTGTTATCTGCACCTTGCTTCAGCCAGCGCTCGGCGGCCTCGCGGCCGCTCCGGTGCAGCAGGCGAATGAAGCCGCGGCCGAGATCGGTGGATGAGCGCTGCGCCAGCCCGTCAACGGAATCTTCTGCCGCGATCCTGGTGAGCCGCAGCGACGGCGCGGCTTGCGACTGCGCCCATTCGATCGCGGCGATCTCGGCATTGAGGGCGGCGTTGGCCGCGATCTGGTCGAGCCGGCGGTCGATCGCGGCGAGTGTGATCGGTACGTAGCTGTCGCGCGCCGGCGTGACCTGGACGAGCAGCACATCGGCGGTCGTCGCGTCCTGCGCCAGGCGCAGCAGCGGCGGGTTGCCGCCAAGGCCGCCGTCCCAATAGGCTTCGCCGTCGATCTCGACGGCGCAGTGGACGAGCGGCGGGCAGGTCGAGGCCAGCGCGACGTCGGTGGTGATTGCCTCGTTGCGGAAGATCTGCTGCTGGCCGTCGCGGATCCGCGTCGCTGCGATCAGAAGCTTCGGGCAGTTCGGATGGCGCAGAGCGGCGAAATCGATGTCGCGCGACAGCGCCTGCCGCAGCGGATCGAGATCGAACGGATCAAAGTGACCGGAGCGCAGCGTCGGCCCGAACGCGACCGAGCTTCCCGCCGGCGAGAAGCCGCCGACCAGCATCAGTGCGCGGAACGAAGCTTCGTGCATCAGCCGGAGCCAGAACCGATTCAGCCGGGCGCGGGCGCCTTCGCGGCCACCTTCGGCAAAGCCGGAGCCGAGCAGCAGCGCGTTAATGGCGCCGGCGCTGGCGCCGCTGATGGTATCGATCGCGATGTCAGGCTCTTCCAGCAGCCGCTCGAGCACGCCCCAGGTGAAGGCCGCAAAAGTGCCGCCGCCCTGCAGCGCCAGCGAGAGTTTTCGCGGCGGCCATTGGGCGGAATGTGCACGCGCGGTGACGACCGGTAGAGTCTTCCTCACCACGATATCGAGTGGAGCGTCGGCTTTCGCGAGGGGCTCAGGCTGCGGCGCCTGCGATGAAATGGGCGCAGGCGTGTCGACAGGCGGCGAGGGCGCATCGGACCAGATATTGGTCATCGAAAGCAGTCGGCTCGCTGCGGTGCCGGAAGCACCCCGCGAACCAACCCCGTCATGCGCGCCGACAATCTTCTCGCTCATTCTGAGCAACCGCCATCATTTCCACTGTCGGGATGACAGGCTGTCAGGATGACAGGCTCGGGACCCGCTTGCCAATACAACCGTGATTCGGCCGCAAGTTGCGAACAGGATTTTGGCATATAATGCAGAAGGGCCGTTTCGGTATCCGTAGATGCCCGGCTTTGGATTCTTGTTCTGACGCGTTTTCTTGACGCGAACCGGCATCCACTTCGGCTCTAGGCCTTCTCGCCGATCCGGCTTTCCTTGCCCGCTTGCAAGCGCTTGATGTTCTCGCGGTGCGCGTAGAACAGCAGCAGCGTCAGCACTGCTGACAAAGCAGACAATGCCAGGTGCCCGAACCACCACAGGAACATCGGCGTGATGAACGCCGCCACCAGCGCCGACAGCGAGGAATAGCGGGTGGTGAAGGCGGTCGCCAGCCAGAGCAGGCAGAACACGACGGCGCCAGGCCAGAACAGGCCGAGCAGGATGCCGATGTAGACGGCCACGCCCTTGCCGCCTTTGAACTTGAGCCAGACCGGGAAGAGATGGCCGAGGAACGCGCCGAGCCCGGCCACCATGGCGGCATTGGGACCTGCGAGGTAGCCGGCGATCACCACGGCCACGGTGCCCTTGAGCGCGTCGAACAGCAGGGTGCCCGCGGCAAGGCTCTTGCGTCCCGTGCGCAGCACATTGGTGGCGCCGATGCTGCCTGAGCCGATCGAGCGGATATCCTGCGTGCCCGCGAGCTTGGTGAGAATCAGCCCGAACGGGATTGAGCCGAGGAGATAGCCGATGACGAAGGCCACCGGCAGGAATGCTTCAAGCCCCATGGCGGCATCTCCAAAGACTGGGTCTCCGTGCCGAACGATCACCCATGTCCGACATACTCGTAGACCGTCCGACCGCCGACAATGGTGCGCACGACGCGGCCTGTAAAGCGGGCCTCATCAAACGGGGTATTCTTACAGGGCGATTTCAGGTCGGCCGGATCGACCACCCACGGCGTATCGGGGTCGATCACAATGACGTCCGCCGGGCTGCCGACGCGCAACGTTCCGCCTGGTAGCCCGAGCAGCTCGGCCGGCCGCGTCGACATTGCGCGGATCAGCGTCTTCAGTTCCATCTCGCCATTATGCACGAGGCGGAGGCCCGCCGGCAGCATGGTCTCGAGCCCGACGGCGCCGGGGGCGGCTTCCGCGAACGGCAAGCGCTTGACCTCGACGTCCTGCGGATTGTGGTCGGACATGATGACGTCGAGAAGCCCGGAGGCGAGCGCCGCCACGACCGCGCGGCGGTCGTCCTCGGTCCGGAGGGGCGGCGACAGTTTCAGGAACGAACGGTAGGGCCCGATGTCGTTCTCGTTCAGCGCCAGATGATTGATCGAGACCGAGGCGCTGACGGCGAGCCCGGCGTCGCGGGCGCGCTCGAGGATCTCCAGGGAGTCAATGCAGGTCAGCGACGCCGCGTGGTAGCGGCCGCCGGTGAGTGCAACGAGTCGTAAGTCGCGCTCCAGCATGACGGCTTCGGCGGCATTCGGGATGCCCATCAGGCCGAGCCGGGTCGCGAACTCGCCCTCGTTCATCACGCCTTCGCCCACGAGGTTGGGATCCTCGGTGTGATGCACGATCAGCGCGTCGAAGTCGCGGGCGTAGGTCAGCGCGCGTCGCATCACCTGGGCGTTGGTCACGCTTCGGTCGCCGTCGCTGAAGGCGACCGCGCCGGCGGCCTTCAAGAGGCCGAACTCGGTCATCTCCTCGCCGAGCATGCCCTTGGTCAGCGCCGCCATCGGCTGGATATTGACGATCGCGGTGTCGCGGGCTCTGCGCATCACGAAGTCCACCGTCGCCGAATTGTCGATGACCGGCGAGGTGGCGGGCTGGCAGATGATGGTGGTGATGCCGCCGGTCGCGGCGGCCTGGCTCGCCGAGGCAAAGGTCTCGCGGTGGCTGAGACCGGGCTCGCCGACGAAGGCGCGCAAGTCGATCAGGCCTGGCGCGACGATCTTGCCGGAGCAGTTGATGATGTCGGTGCCTTCAGGCACGCCGGCTGCGCCAATGCCGCGGCGGGTCTCGCGGATGGTGCCGTCGGCAATGAGGACGTCCCCGATGCCGTCGAAATCCCTAGAGGGGTCGACGACGCGGGCGTTGGCGAGCAGGATGGGGCGGCGGTCGGTCAGCATCGGCATCACGCGTTCGGCAGGTTGCGGGCGAGCGCTTCCAGCACGGCCATGCGCACGGCGACGCCCATCTCCACCTGTTCGCGGATCAGGGACTGGGCGCCGTCGGCCACGATCGAGTCGATCTCCACGCCGCGGTTCATGGGACCGGGATGCATCACCAATGCATCCGGCTTGGCGTAGGCGAGCTTCTTCTGGTCGAGCCCGAAGTAGTGGAAATATTCCGATGACGAGGGCACGAACGAGCCGTTCATGCGCTCGCGCTGGAGCCGCAGCATCATGACGATGTCGGCGCCTTCCAGGCCCTCGCGCATGTCGCGCGCGACCTCGACTCCCATCCGCTCGATGCCGGGCGGCAGCAGCGTGGAAGGGCCGACGACGCGGACGCGGGCGCCCATGGTGTTGAGCAGGATGATGTTGGAGCGGGCGACGCGCGAATGCAGCACGTCGCCGCAGATCGCGACCACGAGGCCTTCGATCCGCCCCTTGTTGCGCCGGATGGTGAGCGCGTCGAGCAGCGCTTGGGTCGGGTGCTCATGCGCGCCGTCGCCGGCATTGATCACGGAACCGTCGACCTTGCGCGCGAGCAGTTCCACCGCGCCCGAGGCGTGATGGCGCACCACCAGGATGTCCGGGTGCATCGCGTTCAAAGTCACCGCGGTGTCGATCAGGGTTTCGCCCTTGCGGATCGAGGACGAGGACACCGACATGTTCATGACGTCGGCGCCTAAGCGCTTGCCGGCTAGCTCGAACGAGGACTGGGTTCGGGTGGAAGCCTCGAAGAAGAGGTTCACCTGCGTCCGTCCACGTAGGACGGTGCGCTTCTTGTCAACCTGGCGGTTGAGCTCGACATATTCTTCGGACAGGTCGAGGAGGCCGGTAATGTCGGCCGCGGAAAGGCCCTCAATGCCCAGCAAATGCCGGTGGCCGAGGACGAAGGTCGATTTCGATGTCATTAAAAGCAGAGCTATAGGGGGCGACGGCGGGGGGAGCAAGGGGCAAAGATGGGGAAGTGAGTTATCCCCTGATCTGTCACCCGCTCAGTCATTCCGGGATGGCGCGTAAGCGCCAGATCCGGAATCTCGAGATTCCGGGTTCGGCTCTTCGAGCCGCCCCGGAATGACGAAGGATGGGACGGCATCGTGAAACCACTTCTTGGTGCACTTATATCGATCATCATGAGCTCATCCGCCCGCGCCCAATCGCTGCCCGGCGGCTTCGTGTACCTGCGCGACGTCGACCCCCGCATCATCCAGGACATCCGCTATGCCACCTCGAACAATTTCGTCGGCCGGCCGCTCGCCGGGTATGGCGCCGGCGAATGCGTGGTGAAGCGCGAGGTCGGGTTGCGGCTGAAGGCGGTTCAGGAGGAACTGGCCGCGCAAAATCTCTCGCTCAAGATGTTCGACTGCTACCGGCCGGCACGGGCCTCGCTCGACATGGTGAAGTGGTCGCAGAACGGCCCCGAGCGCGCCGCCGGGCGGCGCTACAATCCGAAGATTCCCAAGACCGAGCTATTTCGGCTCGGCTACATCGCGAGCCGCTCGCAGCATTCGACCGGGGCGGCACTCGATCTCACTTTGGTCGATCTCAAGGCCGACAATTCCGCCAAATACGACCCATCAAAGGCCTATGCCGATTGCACGGCGCCAGCCGAGGCGCGGGCGCCGGAGGGCAGCGTCGACATGGGCACTGGTTACGACTGTACCGACGCGAAGGGGCATACTGCGGCACCGTCGATCAATGCGGAGCAGCGCGCCTGGCGCAAGCGGCTGGTGGCTGCGATGGCCAGGCAAGGCTTTGTGAACTATTCGAAGGAGTGGTGGCATTTTTCGCTGCCGGGGGCGGGTGGGGCGGCCTATGATTTCCCGATCAAGCCGCGGCGGAACTAAGGTCCGGTTCGAGGAGGCGCATATGACCCGGCCGAGCTTTGCGACCCACGAGGTCTTCAACCAGTCGCCGCCGTTCGAGGACGTCGACCTGTTCGCGGCCGACCGTCCGCTGGTCGATGCGGTGAGGGCCAATGGCGGCGCGGCGGCGGAACGGGAGCTGTCGGAGTTCGGCAGGCACTGGGGCTCGGCCGCGATGGCCGATCGCGGACGCGTCGCGAACGAGAACACGCCGAAGCTGCGCAGCTTCGATGCCAAGGGCAATCGCCGCGACCACGTCGAGTTTCATCCGGCCTATCACGAGCTGATGGCGCACAGCGCGCATGCGGGCGTGCACAATTCGACGTGGACGGCGGATGGAAAGCCCGCTGGCGATGCGGCGGAGGTCATCCGCGCCGCAAAATTCTATATCGCCGCCCAGGTCGAGACCGGTCATCTCTGCCCGATCACGATGACACGAGCCTCTGTGGCCGCGCTGGCGATGCAGCCCGATCTGCTCGCGCGCGTGATGCCGGTGCTGTCAACGAGGAGTTATGATCCCAGCTTCGTACCGTGGTGGCAAAAGCGCGGCATGACGCTCGGCATGGGCATGACCGAGAAGCAGGGCGGCACCGACGTGCGCGCCAACATGACGCGCGCCGTACGCGACGGGGATGCCTATCGCATCACCGGCCACAAATGGTTCATGTCAGCGCCGATGTGCGATGCGTTCCTGGTACTGGCGCAGGCAGACGCGGGCCTAACCTGCTTCTTCATGCCGCGCTTTGCGCCGGACGGCTCGGTGAACGCGATCCAGTTCCAGCGGCTGAAGGACAAGCTCGGCAACCGCTCCAACGCCTCCTCCGAGGTCGAGTTCGTCGGTGCCTATGCAGAAAGGGTCGGCGAGGAGGGCAAGGGCATCCGCACCATCATCCAGATGGTGCAGCTGACGCGCCAGGATTGCGCGATCGCCTCTGTCGGCCTGATGCGTTCGGGGCTCGCGCATGCGCTGCATCACGCCCGTCACCGCAGCGTGTTCCAGAAGCATCTCGCCGATCAGCCCTTGATGCAGGCCGTGCTGTCAGACATGGCGCTGCATGTCGAGGCGAGCACCGCCCTGGTGATGCGGCTCTGCCGCGCCTTCGACCGCACGCCGCACGCTGCGGCGGAGGCCGCCTATATGCGGCTGCTGACGCCCGCGATCAAATATTGGACCTGCAAGAGCGCGCCGCCGTTCCTCTACGAGGCGATGGAGTGCCTCGGCGGCAACGGGTATGTCGAGGACGGCATTTTGGCGCGTCATTATCGCGAGTCTCCGGTCAACGCGATCTGGGAAGGCTCGGGCAACGTCATGTGCCTCGACGTGCTCCGCGCGCTCTCGCGCGAGCCGGAGGCGGCGATGGCCGTGCTGCAATCGCTTGCGGCCGAAACAAAAGGACTGCCCGGAGCGGGTGAGGCCGCCGCGTTCATCGGCAAGACCTTTCGCCGTGCCGACGGCGAGCGCGTCGCGCGGCTGCCAGTCGAGAAGCTGGCATTGCTCGCCGCGGCTGCGGCGCTGGGTGGCGTGTCACCGCGCAATGCCGAATTGTTCGCCGCAACGCGCCTTGCTGCCAATCACGCCAGCATGTACGGCGCCGTGGAGTTGGAGAGCGCCGACGTGTGCGCGCTGCTGGAGCGAGCGCTGCCGTGAGTCTCCCAAACGAAAGCCTTTTGATGGATTCCCTCAATCCCGACCATCCGCCGCTCACCATGACGCCTGCGACGCCGCGGGTCTGGATGTTCTGGAGCACCGCACTGTGGGGTCTCCTCATCTTCCTCGCGATGTTCGTCGGGCAGATCGGCGCGATCGTTCTGCTGGTAGCGCAGCGTGGTCTGCCCATGGATCTCGCCTCGCTGCAAGTCGTCGGCCATGAGCCCCAGGCGCTTGCGCTGTCAGTGGCCATGGGCCTGCCGTCGACGCTGGCCGTGGTCTGGCTTGCCATTCGCATCAAGAAGGCGTCCTTCGTGGATTATCTCGCGCTGCATTGGCCGTCCTGGAAGCAGCTGCTGTTCGGCGCGGTCGGCCTGGTCCTGATCGTGTTGGCCTGGGAGACAATGTCGCGCGCGCTCGGCCGCGAGGCGACGCCGGGCTTCATGACAGATTTGTTGAAATCAGGTCGCGACAAGGGCGCCGCAATGGTGCTGCTGTTTGCCTTCAGTGTGGCGGCGCCCATGTCGGAAGAAGTGTTGGCGCGGGGCTTCCTCTATCGCGGCTGGTCTGCGAGCTTCTTGCGCGTGCCCGGCGCGATCATCCTGTCGTCGCTGGTGTGGACAATCGTGCACCTGCAATACGACATGTATTTTCTCGCCGAGGTTTTCACCATCGGCCTGTGGTTTGGCTACATGCGCTACCGTGCCAATTCGCTCTGGCTCACGGTCGTGTTGCATGCGCTCAACAATCTGACCGCAGTGGTGCTGACGATGTGGTTGGCAAGTTAGGCGGCCAGCGCGATCGCGACCGGCATCGTGATGGCCGCAAAAATCGTTTGCAGCGTGATGATCTGCGCCAGCAGCGGCGCGTCGCCGCCCATCTGGCGGGCCAAGACATAGGCGCTGGGCGAGGTCGGCACCGCCGCGCAGATCGCGACGATCGCGAGGCTGTCGCCGGAGAGCCCGAACCAGGCGCCGAGCCCCAGCGCGAGCGCGGGCATCAGCGCGAGCTTGAAAACGACGCCGGTGGCCGCGCCGAGGCTCGGGCGCAAGAGACCTTCGAGATGCAGGCCGGCACCGGTGACCAGCAGGCCGATCGCCAGCGAGGAGCGGCTCAGCGCATCCGCCACCTCGTGCCAGAGTTTCGGCAGCGGCAGGTGCGTCAGATTGACGGCAAGGCCGATCACGCAGGCCCAGATCAGGGGATTACGAACCACCGTCATGACGATGGCGCGTGCGGACTGCTTTTCGGGGGCGGCGTAATGGGCGAGCACCACGACGCTCAACACGTTGACCAGGGGAATGATCGCGACCATCGCTACGGAGGCGAGCGCCAGCCCGACGTCGCCGAACATATTGGCTGCGACCGACAGTCCGACGAAGGTCTGCCAGCGCGTTGCGCCCTGAAAAATCGAGGTGAAGGCGGGGCCGTCGATGCCGAGCCGGGTAAGGGCGGGGCGCAGTGCAAGGCACAAGAGTGACATCGCGAGCGCTGACAGCAGCAGCGCGCCGCCGACCCCGGCGACCGGTACCTTGGAGAGGTCCGCCTTCACCAGCGTCTGGATCAGCAGCATCGGAAACAGCACGAAGTAGGTCAGCCGCTCCAACCCTTGCCACTGCGCATCGAGCCGCATCAGGCTGCGCTTCAGCACGACACCGAGCACGATGAGGATGAAGACCGGCAGCAGCGCCGCGATCACGACGGCCATGAATCAGTCCGTCCCCGGGCCAGCGCGAAGATTGGCAAGGCGGTCGAGCGCGCCTTGCAGGATGAAGATCGCCGCGTGCTCGTCGATCACCTCGGCGCGCTTGGCGCGGCTGACGTCCATGCCGATCAGCTCGCGCTCGACTGCCGCCGTCGAGAGGCGCTCGTCCCAGAGGCCGATGGGGAGCGCGGTCAGGCCGGCAAGATTGCGGGCGAAGGCACGGGTGGATTGCGCGCGCGGGCCCTCGCTGCCGTCCATGTTGATGGGCAGGCCGAGCACGAAACCGGCTGCCCTGCGTTCAGCCGCGATGGCGAGCAGCCGGGCGGCATCCTGCTTGAACGCCTTGCGCTGGATCGTCTCGACGCCGGTAGCCAACCGCCGGTCGGGATCGGACACGGCAACGCCGATGGTTTTCGTGCCTAAGTCAAGCCCGACCAGCGCGCCGCGCGCGGGCCAGTGTGTTGCAGCATCGACGAGAGGCAGGATAAGAGCCGGCATGGCTTAGCGCATATCACGCGTCGCGCTGCGGAGTGAACCCTGGACATGGATGCAGTGACACTATTCGGCTTGCCGTGACGGCGATGCTGGTCTGCTATGCATTGGAAGACCGCAGCCATTGGTTCGTGCCGCTGTTCGCGGCGTGCTGCGCACTCGGCTCGGCCTATGGCTTCTTGCAGGGCGCTTGGCCGTTCGGGCTCGTCGAGGCGATCTGGACTCTCGTGGCGCTGCGGCGGTGGCACCGGAAGGGCCAGCGACGGAGGCTCGTCTTCGGACCCACCCGAAGAGAGCCTTTCTAAATCGGCCGGGCCGCGAAACCGACGCGGCGTTCGGGTGAGGGTAGCGGTGCGCTCTACAGAGACGCTGAAGGACCCTCACCCGGCTTCGGCCAAAACGCGAGGAGATTAGGATGAATTGCCATCGCGCTTTGGGTTTTTGTTGAGCATGATCTCTTCGGAAAACCGCCGCAACTTTTCCGGATCATGCTCTAGGCCCGTTACAGGCGTCAGCGGATCGCGATCGGATTGATCATCGCCTGTACGCCGCCGGTCCAGCGCGGCTGGCCAAGTACGAACAGGAATTCGTAGCCCTTGTCCCGGGCAAGCGCAGCCGTGTCCATGTTCTCCAGGATGTAGGTCCCGTTCATCGCGAGCAGGATCTGGTGTACCTCAAACACGTTCTTGGATTCGAACGGCAGCACCTCGAGACCCCAGGTGTCGGCGCCAACCGCGACGACGCCCTTGCCGGTCAGGTACTTCGCACCCTCGACACCGAGGCCGGGCTCGGCGGCCGAATAGCGTTTATCGTCCTTGCCGATCAGGCTGAGCCAGCCGGTGTGGAAGATGACGACGTCGCCCTGACGGATTTCGACGTTCTGCTGCTTGGCGGCCTCCTCGATCTCCTTGACGTTGAAGGCGGTGCCTTCCTTCACCACGTCGGTCTTGAAATAAGCGGCCATGTCGAGCAGGACGCCACGGGTGACCATCGGCGGCACCTTCTCGATGCCGAGCTTCTTCAACCCGTTAGGATCGGCGAAATCGGCGAGCTTGTTGCCGTTGTAAGACGTGCTCGATGCCGAGATGGCCGAGCCCATCGAGCTGGCTGCCGATGCCGACCCAGGTGTCGAGGATGTCGTCGTTATAGGTCGCCTTGTTAGGACCGAGACCCGGGCTGCCGGCTTGTCCGGGCTGCACAATGGTCAGCTTGAACGCGCGCGGCGGATAGGCTGGTGTCTGCGGCGTGACGGGAATGCCGAAGGCATAGGTCTTGCCGGTCTTCACCAGTGAGGCGGCTTTCACCACGAGTTCGGGTGTCATGTAGTTGGCGGCGCCGATCTCGTCGTTCGGACCCCATTTTGATTTGGTCCAGTCCTGTGCACTTGCAGTTCCTGTTATCGCCGACAACGCAGCGACACAGCACAACACGAGGGTATTGCGCATTGATAGTCCTCCCGATGTTTTGGCTTCGTTATGGTTTCGCGCCGGCCAGTGACGCATCGTAACGCAGAACAGTCGGACGCTTCAAACTTTTCGACGTATTGCGCTGCGACGGCCGAGCACGGCATCCGCAGGGCACGACGAATTCAGGTGCGACAGAGTTGTGACAGCGAATTTCGCGCGGTGGAACGAATTGCGCCGCGTCAGGCCGCGATGACGTCGTCATCCTTCGTCAGGCACGCGGCAAAACCGGAGAGCGCGCTGGTTTGGTGTCCGGCGCAGCGCTGGATGAAAAGCGTTTCGGCGCGGGCGTGCGAGGCGCCCAGCGCGTGGATCGACACGCTTCCGTTCATCGCGCTGCGTTCGACCACAATGCGCGGCAGCAGCGTCACGCCCATGTCGGCAGCGACGCAGCCGATCATGCCATCCAGCGTGCCGAGCTCGAAGCGCGCCGCCGACGGCCAGCCGAACTCGACGAACACCTGCTCGAGCCGTTGGCGGTAGGTGCAGCCGGTGCGGAACACCAGCGCCGTCGGGCCGGGCTCCGGCGTGCCGGCGCGCAGCTCGGCCAACGAAGCCCAGCGCCGCGCGCTGACCAGCACCAGCTCTTCGCGGAAGGCGCTCGTCGCAATGAGCTCGGCATGCGCGATGGGACCCGCGACGAAGGCGCCGTCGAGCGAGCCGTCGAGCACGGCGGCGACGAGGTCTGCGGTCGGCGCGGTGCGCAGAGAAAGGCGCACGGCAGGAAAACGGCGGTGGAAATCCGCCAGCACGGGCGGCAGCCGCACGGCCGCGGTGGTCTCCATCGATCCAATCGCGAGCGGTCCCTTCGGCTCACCGTCATCTTGCGCGGCGAGCACGGCTTCACGCGAGAGCGCCGCCATTTTTTGCGCATAGGGCAGGAGGCGTTTGCCGGCACCGGTCAGCGTCATGCCGCGGCTGTGACGTTCGAACAGCGGCGTGCCGATCTCGGCTTCCAGCGCCTTGACGCGCTGCGTGACGTTGGACTGCACGGTATTGAGCTCTTCGGCGGCGCGCGTGATGCCGCCGGTACGGGCGACCACGGCAAAGGTCTGGAGATCACTGAGTTCCATGGCATCGTTCCGCATTTGAGATGGCAGCGTTCTCTAGAATTCAATTTTAGAGAATGCTATTCGCGGCTAGTGTTCCTGTCCAGAGTGGGAGGACGCATGCCGATCGCCACGCCACTGACCGAGCTTCTGGGGATCAAGCATCCCATTCTGTCGGCTCCCATGGACACCATTGCAGGCAGCCGGTTGATCCGTGCCGTCAGCGGTGCCGGCGGCTTCGGAATCTTGGGTGGTGGCTACGGCGACCGGGCCCGGCTGGAGGCCGAAACCAAGGAGCTGAAGGGTCTTGCGCCGTTCGGTGTCGGCTTCATCACCTGGAGCCTGGCAAAACAGCCGGAGCTCCTCGACATTGCGTTGGACGCCCAGCCGCAGGCCATCATGCTGTCGTTTGGCGATCCCGCGCCGTTCGCGCCGCGCATCAAGGCGGGCGGCGCGCGATTGATCTGCCAGGTGCAGAGTGAGGACATGGCGAAGCAGGCGCTCGATGCTGGCGCGGACATCCTGATCGCACAGGGTACCGAGGCTGGCGGCCATGGCGCATCGCGCACTACGATCGACATCGTGCCTGCGATCGTCGATCTCGCGGCAGGGCGCGTGCCGGTCGTTGCGGCCGGCGGTATCGCGGATGGCCGGGGTCTCGCTGCAATGTTGATGCTGGGCGCATCCGGCGTGCTGATCGGCACGCGCTTTTATGCGAGCGTGGAGGCCAATGGCGCGGAGGAAGCGAAGCGGCGCATTCGTGACGCCGACAGCAATAATACCGTGCGCGGCGTCGTCTTCGACTGGTCGCGAAATCTGTTCTGGCCGGCGCCGTTCACCGCGCGCTCGCTGGTCAATGATCACATCAAGCGCTGGACCGGCCGCGAGATCGAGTTGATGCAGCGCGCAAGCGAGGTCGCCGTGGAGTATGCTGCGGCGAAGGCCGCGGGCAATTTCGAGATCGCGGCGGTTTTTGCCGGCGAGGCGGTCGGACTGATCCATGACATTCCGTCCGCCGCGGAGATCGTCGAGCGGATTGCGCTTGAGGCGGAGCAGTTGCTGGAGGGCCGGCGGAATTCGATAGTCGCGGCGCAGAATTCTTCACCCTCCCCCTCCAGGGGAGGGTAAGCAAAAACGAGAAAGAGACACACCATGTGGCCTGACCGTCGACTGATCGATCTCTTCAAGATCGAATTCCCGATCGTGCTAGCGCCGATGGCGGGCGTGATGGATACAGAGCTGGTGATTGCGGCCGCGCGGGGCGGGGCGCTGGGGTCGCTGCCTTGCGCGATGATCTCGCCGGAGAAGGCGCGCGAGCAGGTTGGTCTCATCCGCCAGAGCGTGAAGGCGCCGGTCAATCTGAACTTTTTCTGCCACACGCCGGTCGAACTCACGACCGAGGCCGAGGCACGCTGGAAGCAGCGGCTCGCGGGCTATTACACCGAGCACGGTCTTGATCCGGCGGCGCCGATCGCTGCGGCGAACCGTGCGCCGTTCGACGCGGCCTTCTGTGAGGTCGTCGAGGAGCTGAAGCCGGAAGTCGTCAGCTTTCACTTCGGCTTGCCGGAGCAAACTCTGCTCAAGCGTGTGAAGGCAGCCGGCTGCCTCGTGATCTCATCGGCCACCACGGTGAAGGAAGCGGTCTGGCTCGAGCAGCGCGGCGTCGACGCCATCATCGCGCAAGGCGCGGAGGCGGGCGGTCATCGCGGCATGTTCCTGACCGACAAGATCGCGGAGCAGCCCGGCACCTTTGCGCTGGTGCCGCAGGTCGTCGATGCCGTGAAGGTGCCGGTGATCGCCTGCGGCGGTATTGCGGATGGGCGCGGCATTGCCGCGGCCTTTGCGCTCGGTGCATCCGGTGTGCAGATCGGCAGCGCCTATCTGCGCTGTCCTGAATCCAAGGTCACGGCGGGAGGCCGCAAGGCCCTCGCCGAGGCGGGCGACGAATCCACTGTCATCACCAATGTCATGACCGGTCGTCCGGCGCGCGGTGTCCAGAACCGGCTGATGCGCGAGGCTGGCCCGATCTCGCCGGATGCACCTCCCTTTCCCCATGCTGCGACCGCGCTCGGGCCCCTGAAAGCGGCTGCCGAAAAGCAGGGGAGGGTGGATTTCACCAATCTCTGGGCTGGGCAGGCCGTGGCCCTCGGCCGGGACGTCCCCGCGGCCGAATTGACCCGCGATCTCGCCAAATCGGCGCTAGCTCGCATGAAAGCGCTCGCTGGATAGGTGGGAAGCGCCGGTTGCGGCGCAAAACCGGCCTCTGCTATACGGCACATAGGTTTTGCCGTGAGAGGCCTTATATAATGTCCGTCGACGCCACGACCGTCCGCCGCATCGCGCATCTGGCGCGCATTGCGGTTTCCGAGGACGAGGTTCCGCATTTGCAGGGCGAACTCAACGCCATGCTCGCCTTCGTCGAGCAGCTCTCGGACGTCAATGTCGAGGGCGTGGAGCCGATGACCTCGGTCACGCCGATGCAGATGAAGAAACGGCAGGACGTCGTCACGGACGGCGGGATCGCCGATGATATCGTTGCCAACGCGCCCGCGACCGAAGGTCACTTTTTCCAGGTGCCGAAGGTCGTCGAGTAACTTTTAGGACGTGGTCCGATGTGTCTGCTTTGCGACGATGAGAAGGCCTATCAGGCCTACATGACCTATCTCGACAAGATGGAGCGGCAGGGCAAGGCTGCCGATCCCGACGTCGCCGTCAATGCCGTGCTCGACGAGATCGAGGCCGCCGCAAAAGCAGCCGCCAAAAAAGACGACCCGGCCAACGACAAGACCCTGTCTCCGTTCTTCTGTAGCCCGATCAATAAATGACCGATTTGACATCGCTGACGCTCGCCGCGGCCCGCAAGGGTCTCGCCGACAAGACTTTCACGTCGCTCGAGCTGACCGATGCGCATCTTTCCGCGATCGAAGCTGCGCGCGTGCTCAATGCCTTCGTCATGGAGACGCCGGACCAGGCGCGCAGCATGGCGCGCGAGGCGGACGCCAGAATCGCCAGGGGCGACGCCGGTCCGCTCGCCGGCATCCCGCTCGGGATCAAGGATCTGTTCGCGACCAAGGGCGTGCGCACCACAGCGTGCTCGAAGATCCTCGACAATTTCGTGCCGACCTACGAATCGACCGTGACGTCGCAGCTCTGGCGCGACGGCGCGGTGTTGCTCGGCAAGCTCAACAATGACGAGTTCGCGATGGGTTCGTCGAACGAGACCTCGTGCTTCGGCCCGGTCGGCAATCCCTGGCGGCGCGACGGTTCGAACGCAACGCTGGTGCCGGGCGGCTCGTCCGGCGGTTCGGCCTCGGCCGTAGCGGCGCTGCTCTGCATGGGCGCGACCGCGACCGACACCGGCGGCTCGATCCGCCAGCCGGCCGCGTTCACCGCGACCGTCGGCATCAAGCCGACCTATGGCCGCTGCTCGCGCTGGGGCATCGTCGCCTTTGCCTCCTCGCTCGACCAGGCCGGCCCGATCGCGCGCAGTGTGCGCGATGCCGCGATGCTGCTGCGCTCGATGGCCGGGCACGATCCGAAGGATACGACCTCGGTCGACATCCCCGTGCCGGACTACGAGGCTGCGATCGGCAAGTCCGTGAAGGGCATGAAGATCGGCATCCCCAGGGAGTATCGTCTCGACGGCATGCCGGCCGAGATCGAGAAACTCTGGAGCGCGGGCGCGGACTGGCTCAGGAGCGCCGGCGCCGAGCTTGTCGAGGTGTCGCTGCCGCACACCAAATATGCGCTGCCGGCCTATTACATCGTGGCGCCGGCAGAGGCGTCCTCCAACCTCGCGCGCTATGACGGTGTGCGCTACGGCCTGCGCGAGCAGGGCAGGAACATCATCGAGCTGTACGAAAACACCCGGGCCGAGGGCTTTGGCGCAGAGGTGAAGCGCCGCGTCATGATCGGCACCTATGTGCTCTCGGCCGGCTATTACGACGCCTATTACCTGCGGGCGCAAAAAGTACGTACGCTGATCAAGAAGGACTTCGAGGACTGCTTCACCAAAGGCGTGGATGCCATCCTGACGCCGGCGACGCCGTCGGCTGCCTTTGGCATCGGCGAGAAGGGCGGCGCCGATCCGGTCGAGATGTACCTCAACGACATCTTCACGGTGACCGTGAACATGGCGGGCCTGCCCGGCATCGCCGTGCCCGCCGGCAAGGACGCGCAGGGCCTGCCGCTCGGCTTGCAACTGATCGGCCGTCCCTTCGACGAAGAGACGCTGTTCTCGCTCGGCGAGGTGATCGAGCAGGCTGCCGGCCGCTTCAGGCCCGCGAGGTGGTGGTGAATGTCGCCGCGTTCATCGCGAGCCTTGACGGCGCGGCGCCTGCGCCGGAATTGAACGCGTCGCTCGCCGGCCTCTGGTGGGCGGCCAAGGGCGACTGGGAGCGCGCACACAGAATAGTCCAGGACGAGAGCAGCCGCGAGGCGGCGTGGGTGCATGCGTATCTGCACCGCGTCGAAGGTGATCTCGGCAATGCTGGCTACTGGTACCGCCAGGCCGGTCAGCCCGCGGCAAAGGATTCATTGGAAGCAGAGTGGGAGCGGATCGCTGCCACGCTGCTTGGGAGCAAGACATGAGCACGGCCACGCACAAGCTTCTCAAGGGCGCCACCGGCGATTGGGAGATGGTCATCGGCATGGAGATCCATGCCCAGGTGATCTCGAACTCAAAACTGTTCTCGGGCGCCTCGACCACATTCGGCGGGGAGCCGAACAGCCACGTGTCGCTGGTCGACGCCGCGATGCCGGGCATGCTGCCCGTCATCAACGAAGAATGCGTCAGGCAGGCTGTCCGGACCGGGCTTGGCCTCAACGCAAAGATCAATCTGCGTTCGGTGTTTGACCGCAAGAACTATTTCTATCCGGACTCGCCGCAAGGCTACCAGATCAGCCAATACAAATCGCCGGTGGTGGGTGAGGGCGAGGTGCTGATCGAGCTCGACGGCGGCCGCAGCGTCACCATCGGCATCGAGCGGCTGCATCTGGAGCAGGATGCAGGCAAATTGCTGCATGACCAGTCGCCAAGCATGTCCTTTGTCGATCTCAACCGCTGCGGCGTGGCGCTGATGGAGATCGTCTCCAAGCCCGACATCCGCGATGCCGAGCAGGCCAAGGCCTATGTGACCAAGCTGCGCTCGATCCTGCGCTATCTCGGCACCTGCGACGGCGACATGGAGAAGGGAAGCTTGCGTGCCGATGTCAACGTCTCGGTACGCCGGCCCGGCGGTCCGCTCGGCACCCGCTGCGAGATCAAGAACATGAACTCGATCAACTTCATCGGTCAGGCGATCGAGTACGAGGCGCGGCGTCAGATCGAGATCTTGGAAGACGGCGGCGCGATCGAGCAGGAGACGCGGCTCTATGACCCCAATAAGGGCGAGACACGCTCGATGCGGTCCAAGGAAGAGGCGCATGACTACCGCTACTTCCCCGATCCCGACCTGCTGCCGCTGGAGTTCAGCCAGGAGTTCGTCGACGATCTGAAGGCGAAGCTGCCCGAGCTGCCGGACAAGAAGAAGATGCGCTTCGTCGCCGACTTCGGCCTGTCGGCCTATGACGCGAGCGTGCTGGTCGCCGAGCGCGAGAGCGCGGTGTTCTACGAGACGGTGCTCGACAAGCTCGCCAACCGCGCGCGCGACGCCAAGATGGCGGCGAACTGGGTGATCAATGAGCTGTTCGGCCGTCTCAACAAGGAAGGCCGGGATATTACGGGCTCTCCCGTCAACGCCGAGCAACTCGCCGCGATCATCGACCTGATCGGCGAGGGCACGATCTCAGGCAAGATCGCCAAGGATCTGTTCGAGATCGTCTGGCAGGAGGGCGGCGACCCCCGCGCGCTGGTGGAAAGCCGCGGCATGAAGCAGGTCACCGACCTCTCGGCGATCGAAAAGGTGGTTGACGACATCATCGCGGCCAATCCCGACAAGGCCGCGCAGGTCAAGGACAAGCCGCAGTCGCTCGGCTGGTTCGTCGGCCAGGTGATGAAGGCGTCGGGCGGCAAGGCCAACCCGCAGAGCGTCAACGACCTGCTCAAGTCCAAGCTCGGCGTCTAGCCTCGCGCATTCGAACGAGGTGACGAGTACGCTTCGTCACCTCGTTGTCGGCTCTCGGTGCGGCGCTCGCGCGCATCCTCGGCGGCAGAACTTCATCGCATCGACAGCGATGCGGCGACCGAATCGCAGGCACGCGATTCGCGCAAAACGGCGGTTTGCACACGATCAGGCGGGCCTTCGTGCCGTTAAGCATGAAAATTTTTTCGTTGCCAAAACTCGCGACTCAGAGTCCGCGAAACGCCTTCGCGCGGCAATCGTGGGATCGAAGAGGCACGTCATCACATCGATCATGCGCGATGCATGTGTGCAGAAAAATACTTTCTGCATAGTGTTTTTCTGCAATCGCATCTGTTGCAGACGCCGACGATGCGCCCACTCTCTGCGATCGCAAGCACATGTAATGCAGTGCGCTTGCGCCGCGCTCGCCAAGCGCACGCGCGTTGCGTCGTCAACACTTCTTTAAGCGAGACGCTGTTTTTTTCTTCGTGTTGGTGTATTCGGGATGAGTGCATTCGATCCCCGAGTGCACGCAGCGATTAAAGCCATCTCACACATCGGAGGGCAACATGGCCAAGAAAGCGAAGAAGGCGAAGAAGGCGAAGAGCGCAGTGAAGAAGACTGCGAAGAAGACCCGCAAGGTCGCGAAGAAGAAGAAGTAACTTCGCTTCTGAAGTTGCCGGCTCTAGATAGCCGGCACGTCATCAGCGCCTCCTAAGGGTTCTGGTCGACGATAGAGGGTGTCGGCGAGACATCAGGTCAACGGTCGGGTCGTCTCTTGCGGCCCGGCAGAAGAAACGAGTTTTCTTCGTTCGGTGCGGTTCTCCTCAAGGGCTCCGCAATTTCACAAGCGGCCTTCGCGCCAACGTGAAATCTGGTCCTGACGTGTTCGCCGACGCCCTCGTTCTCTTGAGGCCGGGGCATTGCCGGCATTCCTTTCCCCAGACATTGCTGATCTGATTGCGACGCGGCCGCGCGCTTGCTCGCCCTGCCTTGGGCAAGGCTGGGGCGTGCGCCCACGTCGCCTGTCTGCTCTAGCCCGAGCGCCGTTCTACGTGTGCGGTGTCATCGCCCGGCTTGGACCGGGCGATCCAGTACCTGCGGCGTCTCGACTGATGACTGCTATCGGCGGAACACCGGGTCACGCGCCTGCGCGGGCGAGGACAGCAAGCGGCACGCGGGACCCCCACAATGCGCGTCCGACCCTGCGCGATGGTTATCGTTCTCCCAAAATCGCAGGGTAAACCGAATCTGACGAAGCGCAGAAGTGCTTGCAAATCAGGCGCTTTTTGAATTCCGTGCGCAAGCACCGCGCGCTCGCGTTTACGTCTGCTTCATCGCGATACTTAAACTGCCATTCAAATTTGCCCGCCATCATCGCTCCACAAGCCGGCAAACGGCATGGGCAAAAGCCTTGGGGATGAGTTGAACAGCGCAAAAGTGGTCTTCCGGTTTTCCGGGAAGGATCATGCGAAATCAGAGTTGGACGGGAGCCGCGCTCGGGGAAACGGGGCGGCATAAGAAAAAGGGGATGCGACATGTTTCAGGGTACTTTCGATCTGGAGACGGCGACGCCGATCGGCGCGAGCGCGCTCTCGGACGTGCTGTTCGAACGCGGGATGTACTGGGCGAGCGGCCGCTCCGGCCTCGTCGACCTCGTCGCCGCGCATAAATGGTTCAACCTCGCCGCGCTGAAGGGCCGCAAGGACGCCGTCGCGCTGCGCCAGGAAGTCGCCGGGCAGATGTCGGAGGCCGAGATCTCGGCCGCGCAGCGTGAGGCGAGGGCGTGGGTTTCCGCTCACTGAGCGGAAAATCGCATCCGGAACCGCCCTTACGGGTACGTCCGGTTGAGCATGGGGCAGGGCTGCGATTCAGATCGCCTGATGACCTGGAACCCTGCCGGCTGCACGAGGCCGGTGTGTCCAAGATCAAGGTCTCGGACTTTCCATGCCGGCGCAATCCGGCGTCTGGTTCAACGTCTGGCCGGCGAGGCGGTGCCGATCTCGTCCTCGCATTGGCGATCCGGCGGTCCGGTCGCCCGAGGCGGAGACATACATAAGGCGGCACGCATCGGTGGTCGCGCGCTGCGGATCCTTTCGCGTGCCTGAGCAGCCGCCCGCCTGGCAGCTTTCAGGTGAAAAGAACCCGCCGACCTCAATTCTGCCGCTTGCGGCTCGCCGCCGTGTCGGGCATACCCGGCATATTGGAGACGTGGCCGAGTGGCTGAAGGCGGCGGTTTGCTAAACCGTTATAGGCTTGTAAAGGCCTATCGAGGGTTCGAATCCCTCCGTCTCCGCCAGCCGAGCTGTACTGATCTTCAATATCCCCCGCGCCCGCCCCTAGAATACTGCCGCCTCTACGGCGGGTGTCGCCGTGACCGCATGGCGCTATCGCAGAAACTGTAACCAGGACAGTATGTTGCGAGAGGGAAGGCGGCTAACCGGAGTTAAGGCCAAGGGAGCCAAGCTCAGGACGCCGCCATCCAGCTGATCTGGAACAAGATTCGGGCATCGACCCGCGCACGGCGACCAGATACGGCGGGCATGCTTTCACCCGAAAGATGGCGCGGCTATTCCACGCTGCCGGTGCCGCGGCGCAGGTCGGCCTCGATCTGCAACCGGGTGCCGCCGCCGAAGCGGGCGCGGTAGACCTGAAGGTTTTCCATGATCCGCTGCACGTAATTGCGCGTCTCGGAGAACGGAATCAGCTCCACCCAATCGACCGCGTCAACTTTCGGATCGCGTGGATCGCCGTAGCGCTCGACCCATTTCTTCACGCTGCCGCGACCGGCATTGTAGGCGGCAAAGGTCATGATGTAGGAGCCGCGATAATCCTCGAGCAGCCCACCGAGTTCGGCCGAGCCGAGCGTGGCGTTGTAGACCGAATCGTTCTTCAGCCGGGACAGGTCGTAAGTCGCGCCGTGGCGTTTGCAAACGTAGCGCGCGGCGTCCGGCGTCACCTGCATCAGCCCGTAGGCCTGCGCCGGCGAGACCACCGACGGATTGAACGCGCTCTCCTGTCGCGCGATCGCATAGACGATGCTGCGCTCGACCTCGGGCCCGATCGGCGTGAACTGCGGAATGCCGTTGACGGGATAGGCGTAGAAGTCGAACGGCAGGCCGCGATTGAGTGCGGCCTTGCCGAGCAGCAGCATGCCGCGCGCGTCGCCGTAGCGCTGGGTGAGCTCGCCAAGGCCGGCAAGCGCTTCGGGATCGCCGTTCTCGCCCATGTCGGCGAGCAACGGCACTGCTATCTCACGCTCGTCAAGCTCGTAGAGCAGTTGCGCGGCGCGCACGATCTCGAGCCGCTCGGCGCCGCGGCCCCGCGGCTGACTGTGGAGCTCGATCTGGGGCAGTCCGAGTTTTGCGCGCGCGAGCTGGCCGTAATAGCTGGTCGACTGCTCGGCTGCGCGGGCATAGGCGTTGCGCGCCTCCTGCTGGCGGCCCATCGCTTCCGCGGCGCGGCCCTGCCAATAGCCGGCGCGCGCTAGCGTCGTCGGATTGACGCTGCCGACCCCGATGCGGGCGAAATGCTGGGCGGCGGTCGCGGGATCGTTGAGGAAGCGGAGTGCGATCCAGCCCGCTGTAAATTCCTGCTCGGTCTTGTAGATGTCGCGCGAGGGCAGGGCGGCATCGCGCGCGATCAGATAGGCGCTGCGGAATTCCTCGGTGTCGATCATCTTGCGCGCCAGGAGGCGCCGCTCGATCCACCATTCGTCGAGATTGTAGAGCCGGTTCGGATCCTTCGGCGCCGACAGCATGAGCTGCGCCGCTTCGGCAAACTTCTCCTCGCGGCGCAGGAGCTGGATCTTGCTGAAGACGAAGCCGGGATCGTTGTGCAGCTCACGCGGCACGGCGTCGAGCAGCGCGCGCGCGTTCGGCGCCTTCTTGACGGCGGCGATGCGAGCCTTGGCGAGCGCGACATAGCCGGCGCCAAGGCGCTTGGCGGCGCGCAGCGCGGCCTCGTTCTCGCTGCCGTAGAGCAAAGTGTCCATCCGCGCCTTCTGATCGCCTGGCGTCAGCAGGGCGCCGAACTGGTCGAGCGCGTTGTTCTCGGTGTCCTCCGACATCGGATCGCTGCGCCAGGCGTCGCGCACCAGCCGCTCGGCGTTGGCGCGGTCGCCGCGCGCCAGCATCGCCTTGGCGAGCGTGAAGCGGCCCTTGGCGGAGATCGGCGACTCATTCTCGAACCACGACCACGCAACTGAATCGTCGCGCCTGTCGTCCCACATCGCGGCCTCCAGGCGCCGGCGGAGGAAAGTCTGCGACGGCCAGCTCGGATTGGCGGACAGGAAGGCGCGGTAGCGCTCCACGGTCGCGCCATTGTCCTCGCTGCGCAGGATGATCCATTCCGCGAGCTTTCGCGCGACGGGATCCAAGATCGAAGCTGCATAATTGGTGGCATCGCCCGCCTTGCGCTTGCGCACGAGCTCGATGACGGTCTCCAGCGTGTCCTTGTCGGCCTGCGAGGTCGACGACGTTGCGGCGACCGCAGCCGGTATGACCGGCTTGCGCGGCGCTGCATGCTGGCGGGTCGCAGGAGCCAGCACGGGAGCTGCGACGGGTTTGGCCGCGGCCGGGGCGGCCGGTCTGACGGTGGCCGTTGAAGCCGGGGCGGGTGCGGTTTTGGGCGGCGCGCCGTTGGCGGCCGGTTTTGATGCTGGCGCGGGGGGAGCTGTCGCGGGCTTGGATGCTGCCGCGGGCTTGGACGCTGCCGTGGGATTGGGCGCTGCCGCGGGTTTTGGCCTGTCCTTCGCGGGTTCCTTGCCGGCGTTCGTCCCAGCGTCCTTGGCAGATTTCTTCGCGGTATCTTTCGCCGGGGCGCTGGCGGCACCCTTGCTGGCCCCCTTGGCCGTATCCTTCGAAGTTGCCTTGCCGGTTCCCTTGGACGAGTCCTTGGCGGCTGGCTTCGCGGAATTCTTAGCCTCGTCCGCAGTCGTCTCGTTGGACTTGTCATTGGACTTGGCCAAGGCAGCACAGCCGACCGACAGCCCTGCCATCAGGCACACGACCAGACCGGTGGATCGCCATGCGGCACGAGGGAGGGAGGTCACGGCGTTTCGTCGCCCCGAATCAGTCAAGTGGCCCAAGATCTAGCTGAATTTGATTGAATATGCGGACAAAATACCAACAGCCGCTTACCTCGGGCCGATTTGCACCATCACCGCGGCAAAATCGCGGCCTAAACGGTGAGTCACACGCGGCGGGCCTTTTACCGGCCGGACAGACCCGATATGAATGGGCCTTGCTCAAGAGATCGCCGCGTACGGAGGAAGTCCATGGCAGCCAAGACGAAATTCCGGGGGTCGTTCACCGCCTTGGTCACGCCGTTCAAGAACGGCTCGCTGGACGAGGCGGCGTTCCGCTCCCTGGTGAATTGGCAGATTTCAGAGGGCACCAACGGCCTGGTCCCGGTCGGCACCACCGGCGAGAGCCCGACGCTCAGCCACGACGAGCACAAGAAGGTCGTCGAATGGTGCATCGCTGAAGCCAAGGGCCGCGTGCCGGTGATCGCGGGCGCCGGCTCCAACTCGACCAAAGAGGCCATCGAACTCTCCCAGCACGCCGAGAAGGCGGGCGCCGATGCCGTGCTGGTCGTCACGCCCTACTACAACAAGCCGACCCAGGAAGGCATGTATCAGCACTTCAAGGCGATCAACGACGCGATCGGCATCCCCATCATCATCTACAACATTCCGCCGCGCTCGGTGATCGACATGTCGGTCGACACCATGAAGCGCTTGTGGGAGCTCAACAACATCGCCGGCGTGAAGGACGCCACCGCCAGCATGGTCCGCGTGTCGCAGCAGCGCGCGGCGATGGGCGAGGATTTCAATCAGCTCTCCGGCGAGGACGCAACCACCCTCGGCTACATGGCCCATGGCGGCCACGGCTGCATCTCGGTGACCTCGAACGTCGCGCCGCGCTTGTGTTCGGAGTTCCACGTCGCCTGGCAGAAGGGCGACCATGCCACCGCCTTGAAGCTGCATGACAAGCTGATGCCGCTGCACAACAACCTTTTCATCGAGAGCAATCCTGCGCCGATCAAATACGCGATGTCGCTGCTCGGCAAGCTGGACGAGACGCTGCGGCTCCCGATGGTGCCGGTCTCCGAGCCGACCCGCGTTGCCGTGCGCAGCGCGATGGTGCACGCGGGCCTGATCAACTGACGCGTTGGCCTTCGGGGAGCCTTTCATGAGCGTCGAGGAAAAGGGCACGCGTATGCTCAAGGAGTTCCGCGAGTTCGCCATGAAGGGGAACGTCGTCGATCTCGCGGTCGGCGTCATCATCGGCGCGGCCTTCGGTGCCATCGTCAACTCGCTGGTCGGCGATGTCATCATGCCGATCATCGGCGCCGTCACCGGCGGACTCGACTTCTCGAACTACTTCACCCCCTTGTCGGCGAAGGTCACAGCCACCAACTTAGCCGATGCAAAAAAGCAAGGCGCCGTACTTGCTTGGGGCAGCTTTCTCACGCTGACGATCAACTTCATCATCATCGCCTTCGTGCTCTTCCTGGTGATCCGCGCCATGAATACCTTGAAGCGCAAAGAGGAGGCGGCACCTGCCGCTCCGCCGAAGCCGTCGGCCGAGGTCGAGCTGCTGACCGAGATCCGTGATCTCCTCAAGAAGTCTTGACGCGCGCGCTTCATCCGACCTGTTAGAATCCGTGCGCATCTTGATCAGGTTTGTCTGCGATGGCCGATAAGAACGAACGTCCGATCAAGGTCATGGCGGAAAATCGCAAGGCCCGCTTCAACTACGCCATCGAGGATACGATCGAGGCGGGCATCGCGCTGACCGGCACCGAGGTCAAGTCGATCCGCAACGGCAAGAGCACGATCGCGGAATCCTATGCCGACTCGAAGAACGGCGAGATCTGGCTGATCAACGCCACCATTCCCGAATATCTCCAGGGCAACCGCTTCAATCATGAGCCCAAACGGCCGCGAAAACTGCTGCTTCACCGCCGACAGATCAACAAGCTGATGGGCGCGGTCGACCGCGAAGGCATGACGCTGATCCCGCTCAAGCTGTACTTCAACGAGCGCGGTCGGGCCAAATTGCAGCTGGCGATTGCCAAGGGCAAGAAGCTGCACGACAAGCGCGAGTCCGAGAAGAAGCGCGATTGGAGCCGGGAGAAGGGCCGCCTGATGCGGGCAAGGGGATAGGGGATGATCCAGAGGAACCTGCTCGAGGTCGATTGGAGCCAGATTCCCGCGCCGGCCGACGACGGCGGCGCCGCGCATCTGACGGGCATGACGTTGCCGGCGATCGGCCTGCGCGCGACGGACGACACGTCAGTCACGCTGTCGGCGCTGCGCGGCCGGACCGTGGTGTTCGCCTATCCCCGCACAGGCGAGCCCGGCAAGATCGCACTGGTCGACGATTGGGACATGATCCCGGGCGCGCGCGGCTGCACCCCTCAGACTTGCGCGTTTCGCGACCTGTTTGCCGATTTGAAGGCGGCTGGCGCCTCGCACGTGTTCGGTCTCTCGGCCCAGAGCAACGACTACCAGATCGAGATGGCCTCGCGGCTGCATCTGCCGTTCCCGGTGCTGTCGGACGAGAAGCTGAAGCTGACGCGCGCCCTGAATTTACCGACGATGCAGGTCGCAGGCCTGACGCTGATCAAGCGGCTTGCACTGATCATCGACGACGCCAGGATCACGCACGTGTTCTATCCGGTGTTTCCGCCGGACCGGAACGCCGGCGATGTGCTCGGTTGGCTGAAGGCCAATCCAGTCAGGGGCTAGGTCGGGGCCTAATCGAGGTCGGCTTTCACCTTCGCGAACACGGACCGGAACATGTCGGGCGTCAGCACCCCTGTGTTGGTGTTGTAGCGGGAGCAGTGATAGCTGTCGTAAAGCTTGACCGCGCCCGCCTGGTGCACGGCGCCGTGGCCGAAGGGAGCTTGCGAGCCCTTCAGATTCAGCGGCTTGAGCACGCTGTCGTGCGCAATCCGCCCGAGCGCGACGATGGCGCGCAGGTTCGGCATGGTCGCCAGATTGGCGACGAGAAACCGGCGGCAGGTGGTGATCTCGATCGGAAGCGGCTTGTTCTGCGGCGGCACGCAATGCACGGCATTGGCGATCCGGCAATCGACCAGCTTCAGGCCGTCATCGGGGCGCGCCTGATAGGTGCCCTTGGCGAACCCATATTCGAGCAGCGTCGCGTAAAGGAGATCACCGGCATAGTCGCCGGTGAAGGGACGACCGGTGCGGTTGGCTCCCTGCATCCCCGGCGCAAGGCCGACGATCAGCAGGCGCGCCTTTATGTCACCGAAGGGCGCAACCGGCGCATTGTGCCACGACGGCTCACGCGCGCGGTTGGCCTCGCGAAAGGCGACCAGGCGCGGACAGAGGGGGCAGTCACGGTCGGGAACGACGGTGGATGGCTGGCGGCTTGGCCGGGCCGCCTCACTCCTCGAAGTCGTCATCGCCCCTCGGCGCCATCGTGGTTGCGCGCTGGAGGAATTGCGGGGCGTGGTGGCGTCCCTCGCGCTCGCCGCGATCACGCGGGGCGGGGCGTTCGGACGGGTCGCGGCCGAGCTTGGATTGCAGCTCGACGAGGTCGGTGAAGACGTCGGCCTGGCGGCGCAGCTCGTCGGCGATCATCGGCGGCTGGCTGGCAATGGTGGAGACCACGGTGACCCGCACGCCGCGGCGCTGGACGGCCTCGACCAGGGAGCGGAAGTCGCCGTCACCCGAGAACAGCACCATCTGGTCGATATGCTCGGCGAGCTCCATGGCGTCGACGGCGAGCTCGATGTCCATGTTACCCTTGACCTTGCGGCGGCCGGAGGCGTCGATGAATTCCTTGGTCGCCTTGGTGACGACGGTGTAGCCGTTGTAGTCCAGCCAATCGATCAGCGGGCGAATCGAGGAGTATTCCTGATCCTCGATGATAGCGGTGTAGTAGAACGCCCGAAGCAGAGTCCCGCGGCTCTGAAACTCCTTCAGCAGGCGCTTGTAATCGATGTCGAAGCCCAGAGTTTTCGCCGTCGCGTAGAGATTGGCGCCATCGATGAAGAGCGCGATCTTGTTGGTAGGAGAAATTGACATTCAGTTTGCTCGCGTAGTGGTCGTGATTGATCGTTTATTGTTGGCGCGGCGGCAGCAAGCCGCGCAGTTCTAAGGCGCCGTCGAAAGCCGTCGAAACCGCAAATCCGGAGAAGTCGGGGCAATCAAGGTATAGTTATGGCGGACTTCCACACGCCCGGCGTTACCTTCGATGGCAGCCCGGGAAATCACCCATCCCAGCCCCAATGTGGGGGTAGCAGAGCCGTTTGGCGAGGCCAAATCACAAATTGGCCTTGCGAAAGCGGCCCGGTCCCTATAACTAGCCCCGATCACCCACATATTTCGTCCCACCCACAACGGAGCGACAGTCCATGGCTCGCGTCACCGTAGAAGATTGTATCGACAAGGTCGACAACCGGTTTGACCTGGTCCTGCTGGCCGCCCACCGCGCCCGCATGATTTCGTCCGGTTCACAACTAACGGTTGATCGCGATAACGACAAGAACCCTGTTGTGTCCTTGCGCGAAATTGCCGAGACGACCATTTCGCCGGAGGACCTCCGCGAGGAGCTGGTGCACTCGCTCCAGAAGTTCGTCGAGGTCGACGAGCCGGAGCCTGATACGGTGCCGCTGATCGGTTCCGCGGGCGCGAGCGTCGATGCGGACGATACCGAGGTCGCCGTCGAACGCATGACCGAAGAGGAGCTCCTAAAGGGTCTCGAAGGCCTCGCACCGCCCGAGGAGCAGCCGGAGGAGGACGAGTAGGTCGTCCCGTCGCAATCATCGACCTCTTGTGATCTTATCAAGGCCCGAACCGTTGTTCGGGCCTTTGCTTTTGTTGGCGTTTTCGTGGTTACCATAGTGTTGTCGGTTCGCGCTGCGCCCTGTCACTGAATTGATCGGACGCGCCGGGGATCGGCGTTAAGATGTATGCAACGGGTCGCGTCGGGGTCCGTTTGAAGGCAGGACTTATGGTGTATCGGCGCTGGAAACCAATGCAGATGCAGGCCGCAACCGAATCGGTTGCCGTGGCCCCGACTGCGCCGGTGGCGCGCCCGGCGAAGCCTCGCGCACGCATGATGCGTCAATATGACCTCGTCGAGCGCGTCAGGTCTTACAATCCCAACACCAACGAAGACCTGCTCAACCGTGCCTATGTCTATGCGATGAAGGCGCACGGCTCGCAGACCCGCGCCTCAGGCGATCCGTATTTCTCGCACCCGCTTGAAGTGGCGGCGATTCTCACCGACCTCAAGCTCGACGACGCCACCATCGTGGCCGCGCTGCTGCACGACACGATCGAGGACACTGAAGCGACACGGGCCGAGATCGACCAGATCTTCGGGCCCGAGATCGGCGCTCTGGTCGAGGGCCTGACCAAGCTGAAGCGGCTGGAGCTGGTGTCGCGGGAGGCCAAACAGGCCGAGAACCTGCGCAAATTGTTGCTGGCCATTGCCGACGATGTCCGAGTGCTTCTGGTCAAGCTCGCCGACCGCCTGCACAACATGCGCACGCTGGACTTCGTGCCGACGGAATCGCGCAGGCGCATTGCCGAGGAGACGCTCGACATCTATGCGCCGCTGGCCGGCCGCATGGGCATGCAGGAAATGCGTGAAGAGCTGGAGGATCTGTCCTTCCGCACGCTCGATCCCGAAGCCTATTCGGTGGTGATGCAGCGGCTCGATGCGCTCGCCGAGCGCAACCGCAATCTGATCGGCGAGATCGAGGACCAGCTCTCCAACAATCTGCGCCACCGGGGGCTGGGCGCAAGGGTCTATGGCCGCCGCAAGAAGCCGTTCTCGATCTGGACCAAGATGGAGCGCAAGTCGGTCGGCTTCGAGCAATTGTCCGACATCTTCGGCTTTCGCCTCGTCGTCAGCGACATCGAAGCCTGCTATCGCGCGCTCGGCATCGTCCACACCACCTGGCCGGTCGTGCCGGGGCGTTTCAAGGACTACATCTCGACGCCGAAGCAGAACGACTACCGTTCGATCCACACCACCGTGATCGGCCCCGGCAACCAGCGCGTCGAGCTCCAGATCCGCACCGAGGCGATGGACCAGATCGCCGAGCGCGGCATCGCCGCGCACGTCTTCTATAAGGAGGGCGTAGGCTCGCCGACCGAATACCTCAAGCGCGAATCCAACGCCTTCGCCTGGCTGCGCCACACCATCGGCATCCTCTCCGAGAGCGCCAATCCCGAGGAATTCCTCGAGCACACCAAGCTCGAGCTGTTCCATGATCAGGTGTTCTGCTTCACCCCCAAGGGCAAGCTGATCGCGCTGCCGCGCCATGCCAACGTGATCGACTTCGCCTATGCGGTGCATACCGACGTCGGCAATAGCGCGGTCGGCTGCAAGATCAACGGCAAGTTCGCGCCGCTGTCCTCGGAGCTCCAGAACGGCGACGAGGTGGAGGTGCTGACCTCGGAAGCGCAGTCGGCACCGCCGTCGGCCTGGGAGACGCTCGCGGTCACCGGCAAGGCGCGCGCCGCGATCCGCCGCGCCACGCGCACCGCCATGCGCGATCAATATGTCGGTCTCGGCCGGCGCATCGTCGAGCGCCTGTTCGAGCGCGCCAAGATCGAATATGCCGACGACAAGCTCAAGGGCGCGCTGCCGCGGCTGGCGCGGACCTCGATCGAGGACGTCATGGCGGCGGTCGGGCGCGGCGAGATCAAGGCTTCCCACGTCGCGCGCGCGATGTATCCGGACTACAAGGAGGAGCGCATCGCGCGCTACGGCATCAAGAAGGGGCTCGCCGCCAAGCTCAAGGAGAAGTCGTCGGAGTCGCCACGCAGCCCGGTCGCCATTCCGATCCGCGGCATCAATTCCGACCTGCCGGTGAAGTTCGCGCCGAACGGCGGCGCCGTGCCCGGCGACCGCATCGTCGGCATCGTGACGCCGGGCGAGGGCATTACGATCTACCCGATCCAGGCGCCCGCCCTGAAGGATTTCGAGGAGGAGCCGGAGCGCTGGCTCGACGTGCGCTGGGACATCGAGGATTCCTTGCCGCAGCGCTTCCCGGCCCGCATCAAGGTCGAGAACGTCAACGAGCCCGGCGCGCTGGCACAGATCGCGACCGTGATCGCCGAGCACGATGGCAACATCGACAACATCAGCATGCAGCGCCGCTCACCTGATTTCACGGAGACGACGATCGACCTCGAAGTCTACGATCTGAAGCATTTGAGCGCGATCCTGGCCCAATTGCGCGCCAAGGCGGTCGTCGCCCGCGTCGAACGTGTTAATGGATAGACGCTTCTCGCATGCGTCTGTCCCCCTGAGCTCGAGAGTCCTGCAATGCCCGCACTTCCGCTCCGCCTCGGCGTCAACGTCGACCATGTCGCGACCCTGCGCAACGCCCGCGCCGGCCGCAATCCCGATCCGGTGCGCGCCGCGCTGGTGGCGATCGAGGCCGGCGCGGATGGCATCACGGCGCATTTGCGTGAGGATCGCCGGCACATCCGCGACGAGGACATGGCGCGGCTAAAGGCGGAGATCTCCAAGCCGCTCAATTTCGAGATGGCGGCGACCGACGACATGATGCGGATCTCGCTCGCCACAAGGCCCCACGCGGTGTGCCTCGTGCCGGAGCGGCGGCAGGAGGTGACGACCGAGGGTGGGTTAGATGTCGTCGGCCAGCACGATGCGCTCGCGCCCTACATCGCGCGGCTGAGCGATGCCGGCATCCGGGTCTCGCTGTTCATCGCCGCCGACCCCGCGCAGATCGAGATGGCGGCGCGGCTGCGCGCCCCCGTGATCGAGATCCACACCGGCGCCTGGTGCGACGCCGTCCTCGACGGCCCGACCGGCAAGGCCGATGCCGAATGGCAGCGGATCGTGGCGGGGGCGAAGCTGGCGAAGGAAGCGGGGCTCGAGGTCCATGCCGGCCACGGGCTCGACTATACGACGGCGGAGACGATCG
This sequence comes from Bradyrhizobium sp. 159, assembly GCF_023073795.1. Classification (NCBI taxonomy): domain Bacteria; kingdom Pseudomonadati; phylum Pseudomonadota; class Alphaproteobacteria; order Hyphomicrobiales; family Nitrobacteraceae; genus Bradyrhizobium; species Bradyrhizobium sp. 159. The sequence goes on from NZ_JADPKE010000090.1 coordinate 164,107, forward strand.
CGGCGCTGCCTGAGATCATGGAGCTCAACATCGGCTACTACATGATCGGCGAGGCGCTGTTCGTAGGGCTCGCCGAGACCGTGCGCAGCATGCGCGCGGCGATGGACCGCGGCCGGAGCCGGGCATGATCATCGGAATCGGCTCGGACCTGATCGACATCACCCGCGTCGGCAAGGTGATCGAGCGCCATGGCGAGCGCTTCCTCGACCGCATCTTCACCGCGGCCGAGCGGGCCAAGGCGGAGCGGCGCGCCAAGAACGAGAAGATGGTGGTGGCGACCTACGCCAAGCGCTTTGCCGCCAAGGAGGCCTGCTCCAAGGCGCTCGGTACCGGGATCCGGCGCGGCGTCTGGTGGCGCGACATGGGGGTGGTCAACTTGCCGGGCGGACGGCCGACCATGCAACTGACCGGCGGCGCCTTGGCTCGGCTTCAGGCCCTGACACCGGAAGGGTTCGAGGCGCGGATCGATGTTTCGATCACAGACGACTGGCCGCTCGCGCAGGCCTTCGTCGTCATTTCCGCCGTCCCGCTGGCCAAGCCCTGACCGGATCCTGTAATCTCATAATTCATTTGAAATACCAATATCTTATGCAGTTTTGATGCGATCCTTGATTGCGCGGTCTCCGACAACCGTCTAAAAGTCCGTCGACGCAAATCAGGCTGGGTGAATTCGGCTTTACGCCGGAATTGGCCCTCACTATCAGAATCAGGACAATCTCCTTGGGCCGCGAGCCGATCGGCTGTTCGCGGGAGGAGGGCGCTCTGTGACCGCCGGCCGGAATTGAGAGAGCAATGAGCGTGACTTCGGGAACGAAAACTGAGAGCGGTGTCGGCGAAACGATTCGGGTCGTGATCCATGCTCTGCTGATCGCGCTGGTGATCCGCACGTTCCTGTTCCAGCCGTTCAACATCCCGTCCGGTTCGATGAAGGCCACGCTGCTGGTCGGCGACTATCTGTTCGTCTCGAAATATTCCTACGGCTATAGTCACTATTCGATCCCGTTTTCGCCGCCGCTGTTCTCGGGGCGGGTCTGGGGCTCTGACCCCGACCGCGGCGACATCGTCGTGTTTCGGCTGCCCAAGGACGATTCCACCGACTACATCAAGCGCGTGATCGGTCTTCCCGGCGACCGCATCCAGATGCGGGACGGTCTGCTCTACATCAACGATACCCCGGTCGAGCGGCAGCGCATGAGCGAGTTCGTCGGCGAGGATCCGTGCGGCTCCGAAGGCGGGGGCATCTCCCGGGTGAAGCGCTGGAAGGAGACGCTACCGAACGGCGTGTCCTACGAGACGCTGGACTGCGCCGACAACGGCTACATGGACAACACCAACGTCTACACGGTGCCGCCCGGTCACTTCTTCATGATGGGCGACAACCGCGACAACTCGACCGACAGCCGCTTCCTCGGCCAGGTCGGTTATGTACCGCAGGAGAACTTGATCGGCCGCGCGCAGATGATCTTCTTCTCCATCGCCGAAGGCGAGCATGCCTGGATGTTCTGGCGCTGGCCTTGGGCGGTGCGCTGGAATCGTTTCTTCAATATCGTCCGATGAAAGACGAAGCCAAGGACATCGCGACCCCACTGACGGAGGCGCAAGCCGGCCCCGAGGGCGAAGCTGCGACCAAACCGCTTGCGAGCAAGGCGCCCGCGAAGAAGAAGCGGACGCGAAGCAGCAAGGCCAAGGGCGCGGACGCGAACGCGGCGCTCGAGGCGCGCATCGGCCACAGCTTCACTGACCCGAACCTCTTGATGCAGGCGATCACGCATGTCTCGGCACTGAAGTCCGGGCGCAAGCGCGGCGACAGCTATCAGCGGCTGGAATTTCTCGGCGACCACGTGCTCGGGCTGGTCGTCTCCGACATGCTCTATCACACCTTTCCGAACGCCGACGAAGGCGAGCTGTCCAAGCGGCTTGCCGAGCTCGTGCGCAAGGAGAGCTGCGCCGACGTCGCAAAATCGCTCGGTCTGCTCGACGACATCAAGCTCGGCTCGGTCGGCCCCAGCGCCGACGCCCGCCTGCGCAAGAGCGTGCTCGGGGACATCTGCGAGGCCGTGATCGGCGCCGTTTTCCTCGACGGCGGGTACGCGGCGGCGGCCGAATTCGTCAGGCGCAACTGGACCGAGCGCATGCACAAGCCGCGCCGTCCCTTGCGCGACCCCAAGACCGTGCTCCAGGAATGGGCGCAGGGGAAAGGCTTGCCGACCCCGGTCTACCGCGAGGTCGAGCGCACCGGCCCGCATCACGATCCGCAATTCCGCGTCGCCGTCGACCTGCCGGGATTGGCCCCGGCCGAAGGCATCGGCGGCAGCAAGCGTGCGGCAGAGAAGGTGGCGGCTTCAGTGATGATCGAACGCGAAGGCGTTGGCGGCGGCAATGACGGCTGAAGCAAGCGGCGAGGCGCCCACTGCTACGCGCTGCGGCTTCGTTGCGCTGATCGGCGCGCCGAATGTCGGCAAGTCCACGCTGACGAACGCGCTGGTCGGCGCCAAGGTCACGATCGTTTCGCGCAAGGTGCAGACCACGCGCGCGCTGATCCGCGGCATCGTGATCGAGAACAACGCGCAGATCATCCTGGTCGACACGCCCGGCATCTTCTCGCCGAAGCGCCGGCTCGACCGTGCCATGGTCTCGACCGCCTGGAGCGGGGCTCACGACGCCGATCTCGTCTGCGTGCTGCTCGATGCCAAGACCGGGATCGACGAGGAGGCCGAGGCGATCCTCGCCAAGGCGGCCAGCGTCAATCACGAGAAGATCCTGGTGATCAACAAGGTCGACCTGGTCCAGCGCGAGAAGCTGCTGGCGTTGGCCCAAGCCGCCAACGAGCGCATGAAATTCGCGAAAACCTTCATGATTGCGGCGATCTCGGGCGACGGCGTCGACGACATCCGCACGACGCTGGCCGAGATGGTGCCTCCTGGTCCATTCCTCTATCCCGAGGACCAGATGTCGGACGCGCCGATGCGGCAGCTGGCTGCCGAAATCACGCGCGAAAAAATCTATCAGAAGTTGCACCAGGAATTGCCCTACCAGTCCACGGTCGAGACCGACAAGTGGGAGGAGCGCAAGGACAAGTCAGTCCGCATCGAGCAGACGATCTTCGTCGAGCGCGAAAGCCAGCGCAAGATCGTGCTCGGCAAGGGCGGCGCCACCATCAAGTCGATCGGCGCCGACTCGCGCAAAGAACTGATGCAGATCCTGGATGTGCCGGTGCATCTGTTCCTGTTCGTCAAGGTGCGCGAGAACTGGGGCGACGATCCGGATCGCTATCGCGAGATGGGCCTGGACTTCCCCAAGGAATAACCAAGAAAAGATCGGTATCCGATGAGCGTGCCCAGCAACGTCCGGCGCTTCGAAGCGCTGCTCTATGCATCGTTGATGCTGGATGCCCTGTCGGTCGCGGTGCAGGACCGCACGCCCAACGCCGAGATGGCCGAGCAAATGATCATGACCGCCACCCTGCTCGCCGGCGGCATGATCCTGCTTCTCGTCTATTTCGTCTGGCTCGCCGCGCATGGACGCAAGAACTGGCCGCGCTGGGTGCTTGCGGCAGCCCTCGTGCTGTCGGTGATCTCGCTCGGCCAGATCATCGGCGAGAAGGGCATGGAGCTCGACAGTGCCATCGAGATCGTCTCCTGCGTGCTGACGACGATGGGCCTGTATTTCTCCTTCACGGGCGATGCGCAGAGCTGGTTCAACGCCTAGCGTCTCGCGCGACGCCGCAGGGTGGGCTACACTTCCTGCCATGGAATGGACCGACGAAGGCATCGTGCTGGGGGTGCGGCGGCATGGCGAGAGCAGCGCCATCGTCGAGTTGCTGACGCGCGCGCACGGCCGGCATCTTGGTCTCGTCCGCGGCGGTGCCGGCTCGCGGATGCGGCCGCTTTTGCAGCCGGGGAACAGCGTCAGTGCGGTGTGGCGGGCGCGGCTCGACGAGCATCTCGGGACCTATGCGATCGAGGGATTGAAGCTGCGCGCGGCGACGCTGCTGGCATCATCCCACGGCGTCTACGGCGTTACCCATCTCGCTTCGATCGCGCGGCTGCTGCCCGAGCGCGATCCGCATGAGGCGATCTTTGCTCTGCTCGAACATTCGCTCGACGATTTCGACGATATCGGCGGCGCCGCCGTGCATGTCATCCATTTCGAGCTGGCGATGCTCGCCGAACTCGGCTTTGGGCTCGCGCTGGAGAATTGCGCGGTGACCGGGGAGACCACGGACCTGATCTATGTCTCGCCCAAATCCGGCGGCGCGGTGTCGCGCGGCGCGGGCGAGCCGTGGCGCGATCGGCTGTTGCGGCTGCCGTCATTCCTGCGCCAGGGCGAGGTGCACACCGACCTTACCGAGCAGGATCTCCAGGACGGCTTTCGGCTCACCGGCTTGTTCCTGCTGCGCCACGTGCTGGAGCCGCGCGGGCAGGGCCATTCCGACGCGCGCGCCGGATTCATCAACGCCTTGATGCGGCAGCAGGCAAGGGCGGAGATTCCGGTGCCATGATGAAAAGCGCCTGGGCCTGCCAACCTACTTGAAAGTTCCCCGGGAACCAAATCTCGGCCGGCCGAATTGACCCGCCGGTTCCACAGCGGGGTTAGCCTAAATGTTGATCAAGGGATTCGCCTTATCGGCGGCGCTGCTCGCGTGCGCGCCTGATGCAATGGCCGGCGAGCCGCAACCTGGCGTGTTTCGTCGGGCATCCTGCACCGTCATCCGGTACTATGTGGCCAAATATTCGGCTGCAGCCGCAGAGGCATGGGCGCGGTCCAAGGGCGCGAGCGAGGCTGAGATCGAGACCGCCCGGCATTGCCTGGCGAATGCACCGTCCAGCACGCAGGCTCAGAGTCCGCAAACCACCCAGCCTGTGACGGCCGGCTGGGCGGGGCACTAGCCACCCACAAGGAACCAATCCATCCTTGCCCGATTCGCTTCCACGGTTTAACCGGGCGACATGGGAAAACGAATCGTTCCGCCGGAAGAACCGGCCGAAATTCACGAGGTGCCGCTGCGTGAAGCGCTGGAAGAGCGCTATCTCGCCTATGCGCTCTCCACCATCATGCACCGTGCGCTGCCGGACGCGCGCGACGGCCTGAAGCCGGTGCACCGGCGCATCCTCTACGGCATGCGCCTGCTCCGGCTCGACCCCGGCACGGCCTTCAAGAAATCCGCAAAAATCGTCGGCGACGTGATGGGCTCGTTCCATCCGCATGGCGACCAGGCCATCTATGACGCCATGGTGCGTCTCGCGCAGGACTTCTCCTCGCGCTACCCGCTGGTCGACGGCCAGGGCAATTTCGGCAATATCGACGGTGATAACCCGGCCGCCTACCGTTACACCGAAGCGCGCATGACCGACGTCGCGCGTCTTCTGCTCGATGGCATCGACGAGGACGGGGTCGAGTTCCGCGCCAATTACGACGGCCAGTCGAAGGAGCCGATCGTCCTGCCCGGCGGCTTCCCGAACCTGCTTGCCAACGGCGCGCAAGGAATCGCGGTCGGCATGGCGACCTCGATCCCGCCGCACAACGCCGCCGAGCTGTGCGACGCCGCGCTGCATCTGATCGAGAAGCCCGACGCGAAATCCAAGGCGCTGCTGAAGTGGGTCAAGGGTCCGGATTTCCCGACCGGCGGCATCATCGTCGATTCCAAGCAGGCGATCGCCGAGGCGTACACGACGGGCCGCGGTTCGTTCCGCGTGCGCGCGCGGTGGGAGCAGGAGGAGGGCGCTCGCGGCACCTGGGTGGTCGTTGTCACCGAGATCCCCTGGCTGGTGCAGAAGTCGCGGATGGTGGAGAGGATCGCCGAGCTTTTGGATCAGAAGAAGCTCCCGCTGGTCGGTGATGTCAGGGACGAATCGGCCGAGGACGTCCGTCTCGTCATCGAGCCGAAGTCGAAGAACGTCGATCCCGCGCTGATGATGGAGTCGCTGTTCCGGCTGACCGAGCTTGAAAGCAAGATCCCGCTGAACCTGAACGTACTGATCAAGGGCAAGGTGCCCAAGGTGGTCGGCCTGGCCGAGTGCTTGCGCGAGTGGCTCGACCATCTGCGCGACGTGCTGATCCGCCGCAACAATCACCGCAAGGCGCAGATCGAGCACCGGCTGGAAGTGCTCGGCGGCCTCCTGATCGCCTATCTGAACATCGACAAGGTGATCAAGATCATCCGCACCGAGGATGAGCCGAAGCCCGAGCTGATGAAGGCGTTCAAGCTCACCGAGGTGCAGACTGAAGCCATCCTCAACATGCGGCTGCGCAGTTTGCGCAAGCTCGAGGAGATGGAGATCCGCACCGAGGACAAGAAGCTTCGCGCCGAGCTCAAGGGCATCAATGCGGTGCTCGCCTCGGAAGCCGAGCAATGGAAAAAGGTCGGCGAGCAGGTCGGCAAGGTCCGCGACATGTTCGGGCCGAAGACGCCGCTCGGCAAGCGCCGCACCACCTTTGCCGACGCACCCGAGCACGATCTCGCCGCGATCGAGGAAGCCTTTGTCGAGCGCGAGCCGGTGACGGTCGTGGTCTCTGACAAGGGCTGGATCCGCACCATGAAGGGCCATGTCGAGGATCTCTCCGGCCTTGCCTTCAAGCAGGACGACAAGCTCGGTTTCGCCTTCTTTGCGGAGACGACCTCGAAGCTGCTGCTGTTCGCCACCAACGGCAAGTTCTACTCGCTCGATGTGGCGAAGCTGCCCGGGGGCCGCGGCCACGGCGAACCGATCCGCCTGTTCATCGACCTCGAGCAGGAGGCTGCGCCGGTTGCGCTGTTCGTCAACAAGGGCGGGCGCAAATTCCTGGTCGCGAGCCACGAAGGCCAGGGTTTTGTGGTCAACGAGGACGATTGCGTCGGCACCACCAAGAAGGGCAAGCAGGTCCTCAACGTCGAGATGCCGAACGAGGCGCGCGCGATCACCGAGGTAACAGGCGACACCGTTGCTGTCATCGGCGAGAACCGCAAGATGCTGATTTTCCCGCTTGACCAAGTCCCCGAGATGGCCCGCGGCCGCGGCATGCGCTTGCAGAAATACAAGGACGGCGGCCTCTCCGACGTCGCGGTATTCGATGCCAAGGCGGGGCTGACCTGGAAGGACTCCGCGGGGCGCGAATTCTCGGCAACGATGAAAGAGCTCGCCGAATGGCAAGGTAACCGCGCCGATGCCGGCCGTCTGGCACCGAAGGGGTTTCCGAAGTCGAACAAGTTCGGCCGGGCGATTGGGTAGCACTCTCTTGTCCCGGACGCGCTGCAACGCTTTTCGCGTTGCTGCGCAGAGCCGGGACCCGTGCGGCACGGATCGCTCGGAGACATGGGCGCCCCGGCTCAGCAGCGCACCGCTGAAGTAGCGCTGCGCTGCGTCCGGGGCACCAGAGGGGAGCGCCGTCTCACATGGTCATTGCGAGCGCAGCGAAGCAATCCAGAATCCCGCCGCGGAAAGACTCTGGATTGCTTCGCTGCGCTCGCAATGGAGCAAGTGGCGAGGCCATCGCTCTCCGATTCGCATCTCAAACAGCAGACATACCATCGCGTTCTCGCGGCGCATCTCGCCCGAGCTTTGCTTCACGGCGCGCCCTCGGAAAAGACAAGGGCGCAGGGAAGGCCAGGCGCCGGCGGCACCCGAGTCCGTGTGCGATAGAAATGCACACGGGGTGGACAACAGGTGATGCCGGTCGCCCGGCCTTCCCTGCGCGAATGGTTTTAACGGTGTCCTTCGTGCTCTCCTCGGGGAGCGATGCACTGTTGCCCCCGTCGCCATGCAGATGACTGATGCGCGGGCCCGGTCGGGCCGCTACATCACCACAGGACTTGACGCACAGACCCCGGGCGTCAGGACCACACGACTTCTCCGTCCGCGCACGTCTTCGCTGGGAATCCGAGGGGTGGCGTGTGCTCGCCCCCGAAGCCATGCGAAGACGCTGTCGGCGTCGTGTCGTTCGCGCGAAGGCATTGCTCACGGCTGAAGCCGCCCTGCAATGCCTGTTACGCTCGACGCCGTCGCGTCCATCGCTGCCCAGCCCGCGGTTCGTGACGATCGCGATCCGCCCCTTGTCTCGGGCCAGGGTGCTTTTCTATACGACAAATCCGAATTTCGGTAAATATGAATATTTTGCAGAGCGGGTCTTGACAGCCGAGGGTGCGGAAGTGGTCAGCTGTTTTGCCCGACGGGTGATGGCCGACGGGTGCGCCGTGACGAGCTTTTGTTTTGAGGGCTGGTGCTCCTGAACGGCATCTTCTAAGGGGCAAAGCGGAAGTCGCCCCGCTCGAGCATTATCGAGGGCTCCTGACCCCTCCGGACATCGGGATCGAACTGCCGCGGCGCAGCAGTTAACGGCTTCGGCATCCGCCGATTGTCGGTGAAGCCATATTCCTGATCCTAGTCGGTGTCGTCCTTCGGCACCACGCGAATGCCCGCTTGCCTGCAGCACCCGTGCGGTGTGGCCTTCCGGTCAGGGGACTCGGGGCGTATTCTAGAAGGACAGGAGTAGCCAGCTCAGGAGGACCAATGTTGCATTGGGTTGAGTCCCATTCGATTCCCGGCATCATGCTTCTTGTATTCGGCTTCTGTTACGTGTTGGCGATTGCGACTTTCGGCGCAGCGGCAATCCTGTCCCGGCGCGCAGTGGTGAGGCAGCTGAAGGCGGCCTCGCCTGTGACGTTGACGCCTCTGGCGGTTATCCTGGCCCTGCTCCTCGCCTTCCTGTCCTCGCGCGTATGGACAAATGTCGATCGGGCCGGGGAATATGTCGGTCAGGAAGCCAGTGCTCTCCGACAGGCCATGCTCCTCGCGGATGCTTTGCCACCGGATGTTCGGAACAATCTGCGCGATAGCCTCAAGCGCCACCTTCATTTCATTGAAACGCAGGATTGGCCAGCGATGGGCAGGGGCGAAGCCACTTTGCAAGCAATCCCGACTGGATTGACTGACGCGATGGCGGCGGTCCTTTCCTTTACGCCCGCACAACCCGCTCAGCAGCTGGCCCAGGAGCGCGCCTTGGTCGCGATCGAACATGCGTTTGAAGTCCGGCGAGATAGAATTCGGCTCAGCCAGCTTCAGATCGCGCCGATCCAGTGGGCAGTCATCATTGTCTTGACGATGCTGATCCTCGTGACGATCGCAATGATACATATCGATAATCGAGCGGCGATGGCGGCGACCTTGTTTATCTTTTCTACGGCAATCGCTGTGTGCCTCGTCCTGCTCATGGTCTATGACCGGCCTTTTGGCTTTGGCGGCGTGTCCATGGCGCCGACAGCGTTTCGACAGGTCGCTGTGGATTGACACCCTATACCCTTGGGGATGGGAGGCGTGACCACTTCTGCGCAGCACGATGGCAGCGCGGTGATCATGACCCACGAGGTGGAACGAATTCTTGCCAATACCGATGCCGATCACTGCGATCGCTGCATTGAGGTTCTGAGACATGGCGTGCTCCTTGCCTTGAGCGCCCCTTGCCACCTTCTCGCAGTGGCGGGGCTGGAGCACAGCCGGACCATCCCATGAGCGGACGGTTTGCTCATCTCGTTCTGCCCACACTGTGATTTCCTATCCGATGGGCTTTCTGCCGGCTACGAGGGCCATCGATCGGCTGCAAGCACGAACATCATCCGATTGCCGTACTAATCTACAGGAACCAAGAGGATTGTTGTGCGTTGCCGGGCTGCTCTTGAGTGTCACTCCGTTCAATCTAGCTCGCCTCTGCTGGGTGACTTAGGACGGAAGGCCGGGCGAGGTAGAGCAGGTGCTTCGTATCCGACTACTGATAGCAGATCGTCGTCCGATCGTTCTGCAGGGTTTTGGGACGCTACTTGCGGCGGAGCGTGACTTCGAGATTGTTGCGTCATGCACTAATGGAGCGGCTTGCCTCGAAGCAGTCCGGAGGTTGACGCCAGATGTCGCCCTTTTGGAGGACGGATTTTCTGACGTGACGGCTTCTGAAATGCTCGCCGCCGTTACTGCGGAAAACCTTCCCACGCGCTTGGTATTCTACACAGCATCGGTTGCGCGAGGCGATATCGCTGACGCCGTCGCGGCGGGCGCCTGCACTGCGATTCCGATGCGCGAGGAGCCCGAAACCTTGTTCCGGTCCCTGAGGCTGGTGGCACCGACCGCCGATCGGGCGGCTATCCGCAAGCCCGGCAAGGGCGCGTGCGGCGAAAATGGACTTGCAGCGTCGACGGACCTGGAGCGCAAGATCCTACGTCTGGTCGCCTGCGGTATGTCGAACAAGGAGATTGCGCGCCAGCTCAACGTCGCCACAGGCACGATCAAGGCGCGAGTTGATCACATGTCTGCGCAGTCTGAGATCAAAAACCGAACCGAGCTCGCAACGTTCGCCCTATCGCGCCTTTACGGCAGGGTCGGCGCGCTTGCAGCTCTGATTTGGGCAGCGCTGGACGACGTTCAGCCCGCGAGCGCGAGCGCAGTTCATCATGCGCTTACCGATAGTGTCACGGTAATGGCCGCAGACGACACCGGCGCTGTCGTGACCATCAAAATCAGCCCCCCAAAAACGACCGCGGCTTCGGGTAAAACGGCCAGAGCCGTGGGTAAAGCCGATCGTGCCGAGAACTCTGGAGCTGACATCCCGACGCGGGGCAGCAAGCTCATCGAGTCCCGCGCCGATATTGCCGCCAGCACGATCACATCGCCGGCACTCAACCCTCCAAGGTCAAGCATCAGTGACTTTGGCGGGTTTATGCTCATGGCGGTCGGAGTTTCGATTTACGAACTCCTTAACAGTCCTGCGCAGGCGTTCACTTTTTGGGATAGCTTTGCGTCGGCTGCCGAAAACGCCACCAGCGAATTGGGCGCCCTTAATATGCCTGGCAGCGCCGATGCGACCCTAAACGAGTTGGAGAACCTAGCCCGGCTTAATCCCGAAGGCCGCCATGAATCATTCGTTTTCGAGGCTGGCCGAAGCGATGCCATCGGCAAAAGCGACGAGCATCAGATCGTCGATGCAGCCGCAAGCGAGCATAGCGTAGGCGCCGGCGGCAACCCTCACGTCGGATCCGGCGCCATCGACGCTCCGATCGATCATAGCGGCTTCGAGCAGGCGGCCGCGACGGACGCGTCGAGGAATGCCGAACACGGCACAATACACGCGACCGCAGCCGACGGATCCAATGATGAACAATCGCAGCGTGATTTGCATGTTTCGGAACAGGGAGCAGCAGCCGGTAAGCCACACGCCGGAGACGGGCCACCGGGAGACGATCCAGATCATGGACAATCGCAGCGTGATTTGCATATTTCGGAACACGGGGCAGCAGCCGATAAGCAGCCCGCCAAGCACGACTCAACCGGACACGATTCTGACTGGGGGCAATCGCATCGCGACTTAGACGCTTCGGAGGAAGGTTCCGCAACTGCCGATCAGCACGCCAAGGACGATGTACAGAGTAGCCATTTCAATTCCGGCCAATCGCAGGCTGACTTGCCCAAGGTGCCCATAAGCGGTTCTAAAACTCTGCATGCGGGGCCGGACCAGAATGCAACGGCAGCTGCGCCCCAGTTCGAAGATTCCTTTCATTTCAAGAATGATAGGGCAGAGGTCAGAGTTTCAGAGAATTCTGGGAACGGCCACGGACCGGATGCAGTGGAATATACTCTGCACGATGCCGGAAAAAATGGACTGGCGCTAATTCAGGATGCGGACCTGATTGGCCCTTCGCACGCCGAGCAAAGCGCCCTTGATCACGCAAGCGTTGAGCACCATCTGACGCATGATTTGTTTGTGTAGCTTACTCGGCGCCTCGCTAGCGTCGGTACTGCTGCTTTGAGCGTTGCCGGCGCGTCCGCAGCGTCTGCTTCTAGGCCCTTAGCCGCCACGCAGCCCTGTCGGTTCAAGTCGCGTTCCGGCAGCAGCTTCTAAGGGCGAATCGGAAGTCGTCCCGCTTGGTCATCATCGACGGCTTGCGACCCACCCCGGACATATCTTGCACCGGGACAAGTAGCCCTTCTGAGTGTCCGGTAAGGCCGCCGCCTCACCGGACTGATCAGCTTCGACCGCTTTAGTTGAATGTTTGCAGCCTCAATTTGAGCGATCCATCGGCTTGGCGTTCGAATACGTGCATCGCCAGACCACCCAATGGAGACGGCTTGCCCTCCTTGTCCTTACCCGTGGCACTCCACTTGGCTGTCCCGAACACAACCTTGTCGTCTCCGCCGGCGTCAATCATCTCCAACTTGTGACCCGTCACGCCGTTCGCGAACAGTCCAGCAAAGAAACTCTCGATCTCAGCCGGACCTGACGCCACCTGATGTGTAGGCGGCATCAATTTTGCCGTCGCGACATAGGAAGCGCCGATGGCTTTTGCGTCGTGCTTGTTGAATGCGGCATCCCAAGAGGCGTATGCCTTCTCCACATCCCCCTTGGCATCCGCAGCCAGCGAAATCCCTGGCGCGCCAAGCAGACAAATGACTAGTGCTGATGTTTGAGCCAACTTCATAGGATACTCCTCTGTTGGATAATCCCTTTCCCGATTGATCAGATTATCAGTCCGGTCGTCCGGCGCGGCTGCGCTCCCGCGGGCATGACGACACCGTCGCCGGTCGCGTTGTGGCCGGCCATTGGTTCATTAAGGAAGAGGTGCAGGCGATGGTAACTTCAATGACGCCGTTCACCTCGGGAGTCCGTATCGCGCGCCATGGCACCGCTGATGCAGCCGGTCACACATGCGCCGAACTTCAACCACCACGACCAGTTTTGCGAAGGCATATTGATCATGGCTGGTTGCCCGAAGACTCCATCCAATAGCTCGCGGAACAGCAATTCCGGGCAACTACCGTCAACCACGTTGACGAATGGGAGAGAGCGCCGGCGCACAGTACGTAGGCCGGAAATCCCTGCGCTGGTCACGGTGTAATTCGCCATTTTGGGCAAGACCGCCATGTAGCGCTGTCGCCTTCAACGTCGCCTTCCGATGGCAAGTCGGGCGCGACGGACTCGTGGGTGCAGGCCCTAAATTACCCCCGCTAACCGCATCGCCACGCCCGCGGCACAACTGCCGGCGAGAACTGTGAGCATGCCGAGCTTGAACCGGAAGATCGCGGTGGCCGCTGCAATCGACAGCACCAGCGCCGGCACGTCGACGCTCGTCAGCACCGGCATGTCGAAGTCGAACGGGAAGGCGGTCACCGGCACCGTGGCGCGGAACAGCGTGTGCAGCGCGAACCAGATCGAGAGGTTGAGGATCACGCCGACAACCGCGGCGGTGATCGCACCGAGCGCGCCGGCCAATCCCGTGTTGCCGCGCAGGCGCTCGATATAGGGCGCGCCGAGAAAGATCCAGAGGAAGCAGGGCGTGAAGGTGACCCAGGTCGCGAGCAAGCCGCCAAGCGTTGCCGCCAGCATTGGCGACAGGCCGCTCGGGTCGCGGTAGGCGGCCATGAAGCCGACGAACTGGAGCACCATGATCAGCGGGCCCGGCGTGGTCTCGGCCATGCCGAGGCCGTCCAGCATCTCATGCGGCTTGAGCCAGTGATAATGCTCGACCGCCTGCTGTGCGACGTAGGCCAGCACGGCGTAGGCGCCGCCGAAGGTGACCAGCGACATTTTCGAGAAGAACGGTGCGATCTGGCTGAACACATTGTCTTGCCCAAGAGCGAGCAACAACCCGATCACCGGTATCAGCCAGAGCGCCAGCCACAGCGCGCCGACGCGGATCGCGCGCGCCGTATTGGGCCGCACGTGCTCAGGCACAGCTTCGCCGAGCATGCTGTCGATCGCGGCGCCGCTGCCGCCGTGGCCGTGACCAGCCGGTGCGAATTCCGGACGGCCAGCGCGCGCGCCGGCATAGCCGATGATGCCGGCGGCGATGATGATGATCGGGAAGGGGACCGCGAAGAAGAAGATGGCGACGAAGGCCGCGGCCGCGAGCGCGATCATGATGCGGTTCTTCAGCGCGCGCTTGCCGACGCGGACCACGGCCTCGACCACGATGGCGAGCACGGCGGCCTTCAGTCCGAAAAACAGCGCCTCGACGAAGCTGACATTGCCGTAGGCGGCGTAGACGTAACTCAGGCCCATGATGGCGATGATGCCGGGCAGGATGAACAGCCCGCCCGCCATCAGCCCGCCGGCGGTGCGATGCATCAGCCAGCCCACATAGGTCGCGAGCTGCTGTGCTTCCGGTCCCGGCAGCAGCATGCAGTAATTCAGCGCATGCAGGAAACGGGCTTCAGAGATCCACTTCTTCTCCTCGACCAGAATACGATGCATCACCGCGATCTGGCCCGCGGGCCCGCCAAAGCTCAGGCAGGCGACGCGGAGCCAGACACGAAAGGCCTCATTGAAGCTGACCCCGTGACCGGCGTCAGCTCCTGCTTGAACGTTGCGGATATCCATTACGCCTTCACCTTGTTGGTCGGCCAGTTGTGGGTCTCGGTGGTGGCGTCGCGGCACCAGCGGTAGAAGGCGTCGTAGAGCAGCATGCCGGCCTCGAGCTGCGCGAGGTCGTCGTCATACATGCGCGATAGTCCGAGCGAGGCCGCGAGCAGGCCCGGCGCTTCTGGCGCGAGATCAGGCCGCGCGGTGTCGGCGCCGCGCACCAGCGTCGCCAGCCGGAGCAGGGGTGGCGAGGCGATCCCGAATTCCTCGATCATGACGTCGAAGGTGCAGAGCTCGCCGCGGTGGCTCCAGAACACGTTCTCAATGTCGAAGGGAGCTGCATTGAACCGCTCCCCGACGCCGATCACCTCGGACGGTGCCACATACAGGAACACCGCATTGGGATCGACAAAGCGGCGGATCAGCCAGGGGCAGGCGATGCGGTCGACCTTCGGCCGGGCCCGCGTGACCCAGACAGTGCGCCCTCTGGCATCGCGCGGCGGCAGCTTGCGCGTGTCGAGCAGCGGCAGGTTTGCCGCTTTCCAGCCCTCGAAGCCGCCCTCCAGCGTCTCAGCCTCGACGCCGAGCTGGCGCAGCCACGCCGCCGCGCCCTGCGCGAGCTTTTCACCGCGCAGGCAGGAGACGATGGCCCGGCGGCCGGCGAAGTCGCCGCCCCAGTCCGTCACCTTGTCGTGACTGAGCTTAATGGAGCCTGGGATCAGCCGCCGGTCGACGGCAAAATCCTCCTCGGTGCGCACATCGATGAGGGCCGGGCTGTTCGCGGTGCCGACCAGCCGTGCCAATTTGTCAGATGAGATGGTCGTGAAAGTAGACATGATGCGTCCTCGCAAGAAACGAACGGGACGCGATGCTTGGGCGTGTCGCCTCGTGGGGAGATCGCTCAAATCCCCATGGCGCCGATTACAGCGAAACTAAGCAGGACTGTCAATCCGCGGCACGATTGGGCCTTAGAAAATCGCGCCTCGGCGGTCTATACTGCAGGCCGACAGACCTGAATCTTCTGGAGAATTCGATGCATTCCCACTCCATCGAACAATGGACCCATGACCACGCCTTTCTTGGCGACAAGCACGACGAGAACGAGCGGCGTACCTGGCTCGTGGTCGTCCTGACGCTGGTCATGATGGTCGGCGAGGTCGTCGCCGGCTCGCTGTTCGGGTCGATGGCGCTGCTGGCCGACGGCTGGCACATGGGCACGCATGCGGCGGCGCTCGGCATCGCCGCCTTTGCCTATCGTTTTGCGCGCCGGCACCTGAAAAATGCGCATTTCACCTTCGGCACCGGCAAGTTCGGCGATCTCGCCGCCTTCTCCAGCGCGATCATCCTCGGCCTGATCGCGATCGAGATCGCCTATGAGAGCGTGCTGCGGCTGATCACGCCGGTGCCGATCGTCTATGGCGAGGCGATCGCGGTCGCCGCGCTCGGCCTGTGCGTCAATCTCGCGAGCGCGTGGCTCTTGCGCGGCAACCACGATCATCATCACGGCCACAGCCACGCCCATGATCATCACGACGATCATGACCACGACCAGGATGATCATGGCCATCACCATCATCATCACGACAACAATCTTCGTGCCGCCTATGTGCACGTCATGGCGGACGCAGCGACCTCGGTGCTGGCGATCGCAGCACTCGCCGTCGCGATGTATTCGGGCTGGGTCTGGGCCGATCCAGCCGTCGGGCTGATCGGCAGCGCCGTGATCGCGAGCTGGGCGTTCGGCCTGATCAAGTCATCGGGGGCGGTGCTGCTCGACGTGCGCGCCGACGAGAAGCTGGAGCGGGTGATCCGGGCGCGGATGGAAGTTGGCGACGACCGCGTCACCGATTTGCATCTGTGGCAGGTGGGGCCCGGCCATTGTGCCGTGCTGCTCTCGGTGGTGTCGGACCAGCCGAAGCAGCCGGCCGTCTACAAGCGGCGGCTCGCGGGGCTAAAGGGCCTCAGCCACGTCACGGTCGAGGTCGAGACCTGCCCGCATTGATTTGCTTGACGGGAATTGCGCGAACGGGCCGGGGTTGATCCTCGGTCGTCGCCCTGTACGGGAGGAACAACAATGATGCCCAGGATCAAGCTCGCGCTCGCCATCGCTGCACTCGCTCTGCCCGGCCCTTCGGCGCTGGCGCAATCGGAGAAGACCGGGGTCGAAAAGCTCTACGTGCTCAATTGCGGCGAGGGCACCGCCGGCGACATCTCCCGCTGGACGCCTGGCCTCAACGAAGGCAAGACGATGGACTTCGTCGACAGCTGCTATCTCATCAAGCACGCCAAGGGCTGGTTCCTGTGGGACACCGGCATTGCCGATTCCGTCGCCGCGATGCCGAATGGACTCGCGCCCGCCGATCCCAAAGCCGTCACTTGGCGCCGGCCGAAGACGCTTGCCGCCCAGCTCGAACAGCTCGGGCTGAAGCCCGACGACGTCAAAGTGGTGGCCGTCTCGCACACGCATCCCGATCATACCGGCAATGTCGAGCTGTTTCCGCAGGCCATGCTCTACGTGCAGAAGGCCGAATATGACTGGCCCGGGCCCAACAACGCGCCGCGCTTCAAGCCGTCGCATCCGGTCGAGCTGCTCGCAGGCGACAAGGACGTGTTCGGCGACGGCAGCGTGACCATTCTATCCACGCCCGGCCATACGCCGGGACACCAGTCGCTGCTGGTGAAACTGCCAAAAACCGGCGCGGTGATCCTGTCGGGCGATGCCGTCCACTTCAAGGACAATTGGGACAACCGCCGCGTGCCGAGCATGAACGTCAACAAGGACCAGAGCGCGGCCTCGATGCAGAAGATTGCCGACACGCTCGCCAGGGAAAAAGCGCAGCTCTGGATCAACCACGACAAGGCCCAGCGCGACAGCCAGAAGATGGCGCCCGAGTTTTACGAGTAGAGCGTTTTCGAGCGAAGTGGGCACCGGTTCGCGCCAAGAAAACGCGTCAAAACAAGCATCCAGAGCTTCCGTTCCGATCGCATCGGACCGGAAGCGCTGGGCGTGTGAAGAAGCTGCTGCCACGACGATGGCAGCAGCTTCGTGCTAGGCCCGCCAAAAGCTCCGCGACAGGAGACAGCGGTGGGCGAATGGGCCGGGGTTGCGATCGCGCTGGCGTCGAGCAGCCTCGGTGGCACGGCGGCGGCTATTACCCGCTATCTCGTGGGCGGCGCCGATCCGATCATGCTCGCGATCCTGCGCTGGGGGATCGGCTTTCTCTGCCTCGTGCCATGCGCGCTGCTGCTTGGCGTGCGTTGGCCGCAGCGGTCCGATTGGCCGACCGTGGCGCTGCTCGGCATCTGCTTCTTCGGTCTGTTCTTCATCCTCTACAACATCGCGGTGTCCTACACGACCGCTGCCCGCGCCAGTCTTGCGCTCGCGACGCTGCCGCTTCACACGATGGTGGTGGGGGCGCTCCTTGGCGTCGAGCGGCTGACGGTGCGGAAGATCATCGGTGTCGGCATCGCCGTGCTCGGCGTGGCGGCAGCGCTGGCTACCGGCCTGGCGCACAGTCCGCCAGGGGTCTGGCGCGGCGAATTGATCATGACTGCAGCCGTGTTCTGCATGGCGTTCTACAACGTATTGTCGCGTCCGTTGATGCAGCGCTCGAGCGCGCTCGGCTTTCTCACCGTGGGCATGGGTGCGGGTGCCGTCGTGCTGGTACTGGCGGGTCTGGTGAGAGGCAGCTTTGCGGCGCTCGAGCACTTCACCACGGCGCAGTGGATTGCCGGCATCTATCTCGGCATTGGCGGCGGCGCACTCGCCTTCATCCTCTGGGTCATGGCGCTGGAGCGGGCAACGCCGACTCGCGTCGCCAACACGATGACGATCAATCCGATCGCCGCCGCTCTGCTTGCTGCGCTCCTCATCGGCGAGCCGATTACGGCTCATCTGCTTGTCGGATTGGTTGCGGTGTTCGCCGGGATCTGGATCGCGACCAGCGAGACGAAGCCCGCCTAGCTCCGCGGGACGGTCACCGTGGGCGGACTCGCTTCCGGCGTCTTCTTCGGCTTCAGCGTGCCGGCATAGAACGAGAGCAGCCAGACCAGCAGGACGGCGAGGAGATAGACGCCCCAGGCCTGGGGCGCCGTGGTCGCCCAGCGCAGGAGGCCTTTGAACGTGCGTGGCGGGCCGGGGTCTTCGCTCATGGCCCGCTTGTGCGCGAAAGGGGCCGGGCGGTCAATCCGGGCGCGGCCCGGCACGGATCAGGAACAACGCCGCCAACGCCGACAGGCTGAGCGCGGAGGAGACGATCAGCACCTTGGCCCCCATGATGTCGATCAGCAGACCGAAGGCGAGCGGCGCCACCGCCTGGGCCATCCGCGCCGGTGCGCCGATGATGCCGAGACGGTAACCAAAGTCCTTTGGTCCGAAAATCGCGAGCGGCAGCGTGCCGCGCGCGATCGTCAGGATACCGTTGCCGGAGCCGTGGAACAGCGCAAACGCGCTCGCCGCAGCGCCGCCGAAGATCGCGACGACCACCGCGCCGATCGGATGGGTGAGGCAGGCGAGCCGCGTCGACCACAGCGGATGGAAACGGCTGAGGAAGCCCGCCTCGAGCATGCGCGCGCCGACCTGGGCCGGGCCGATCAGCGCGCCGGCCGCGATGGCTTCGACGGGTGTTGCGCCCGTCGTCTCCAGGATGCGGGGGAAATGCGCGGCCATCGCGCCGGTGACGGTCCAGACCGCGGCGAAGATGAAGGCCAGCAGGATCATGGTGCGGTCGAGCGGCAAATGCGGCTTCTCGGCGGTCGCCGCCGTCTGCCTCGCACCCCTGATCACCGGCAGCATGAAGAAGTTGAGGGGCAGGCCGATCAGGATATTGGCAGCCGCCCAGGCAAAGCAGGTCTCGCGCCAGCCGATATGGGACAGACCCCAGGCGGTGAGCGGCCAGCCGACCGTGG
Organism: Bradyrhizobium sp. 159; assembly: GCF_023073795.1. Taxonomy (NCBI): domain Bacteria; kingdom Pseudomonadati; phylum Pseudomonadota; class Alphaproteobacteria; order Hyphomicrobiales; family Nitrobacteraceae; genus Bradyrhizobium; species Bradyrhizobium sp. 159. The sequence continues at coordinate 183,331 of NZ_JADPKE010000090.1, forward strand.
AGGCGAAGCCCGCCATCAGCGTGATGCCGGTGATGGGCCTGCGCGCCTCGGTGCCGTAGATGCGCCCCAGAGCGGCGAAGGCGGCGTCATAGAGGCCCATCGCCATGCCGACGCCGAGCACGAGCCAGGCGATCGCCATCACCGCCACCGAGTGCGAGAGGCCGAGGAGGACGAGGCCGGCGGCGATGGTCAGGTTCGAGGCCGAAAGCACCTGCCGTCCGCCGACGAGATCGATCTGCCGCCCGATGCGCGGGCCGAGCAGCGCCGCGATCACGAGCGAAGCCGAGAACGCGGCAAAAATCCAGTTGGAGGAAATGCCGAGGTCGTGCGCCATGGGATCGGCGAGCAGCGCCGGCAGATAATAGCTGGAAGCCCAGGCCAGGGTCTGCGTGGCGCCGAGCGCCAGGATGATCGGAAGCTGGCGCCGGCTCATCTGCGCGTGGCTCCGATTCTTGCCGACAAGCTCGTCATTGTGGGCATCTGCCGCGCGCGCGGCGAACACGTCAACCGCCCCTGCGACATATTCGATCTGCAAGGGATGGGAGCCTTGCGCACGGCCCGCGCGTGGCTCGCGCCTTTCGCTCGTCACGAATGCACGCCATAATGGCGCATGCAATTGACCTCGCGCCTCGAATTGATGAACTGGATCGCCGGCCAGGGCCTTACCAGCCTGCCCGAACCGGAACTGCTGCGTGGCTTCTGCGAGCGCTGCCGCGCCGAGGGGCTGGAACTATCGCGCGGGCTCGTCGTCATCGACACGCTGCATCCGATTTATGAAGGGCGCGGCTTTCGCTGGAGCGACCGGCCGAGCAACGAGAGCGATGCGTTCGAATACGGCTCGACTGCCGAAGGCGATGCAGCCAAGAGCTGGCGCCGCTCGGTCTTCTTCCACATGCTCGAGCACGGCCACGACGAGATGGTGATCGATCTCGCCGACGCGCCGTCGCTGGATTTCTCGCAGATCGGCGAGCTCGCCGAGAAGGGGCACAAGCACTATCTCGCCTTCGTGCATCGCTTCGGCGAGAACGGCGCGCTCGGCCTGATGGATTGCCTCTATTCCTGCTGGACCACGCGTCGTGACAGCGGGTTCTCCGAACCCGAGCTCGAAGCCCTGCGCGATCTGGTGCCGGTGCTGGGGCTCGCGATCAAATCGGCACAGCAGGTCGACATCGCCCGCACGCTCGGCCGCGTCTATCTCGGCCGGGACGCCTCCGAGCAGGTGCTGCGTGGACGTATCTCGCGCGGCGTCACCGAGCGCATCAACGCCGTGCTCTGGTATTCGGACTTGCGTGGCTCGACCGGGATCAGCGAGAGCATCGGTCCCGACGAGATCATTCCGTTCCTCAACGACTATGCGCAAGCCGTGATCGACCCGATCCACGATGCGGGCGGCGACGTGCTGAAGCTGATCGGCGACGGCGTGCTTGCAATGTTCACCGGCGAGGACATGGCGGCGGCGCGCCGCGCCGCGCTACGGGCGGAGCATCTGTTTCGCAAGAACGTCGCGGCGCTGAACGCACGCCGCGCGGCCGACGGTCGTCCCACCACGTCGGCCTATATCGGTCTGCATGTCGGGGAGGTCTTCTACGGCAATATCGGGAGCGAGGACCGGCTCGACTTCACGGTGGTCGGACCGACCGTCAACGAAGTCAGTCGCATCGCCTCGATGAGCCGCTCGGTCGATCGCGAACTGCTGGCGTCCTCGGAATTTTACAAGGGCCTCGACACCGCCGGCCGCCGCTATCTCGTCTCCACCGGCCGTTACGCGCTGCGCGGCATCGGCCGCGCGCAGGATCTCTACACGCTCGATCCCGACGTCGATGTCAGCGAGCCGGTGACGGGGAGCTACGAGCGGTATCTGGCGGGCTAGGTGATTTCACCAGTCATTCCGGGCTCGATGCTCGCATCGCCCCGGAATGACCGGACTTCAGCACCCCGCCACCACTTCGTCCCTCACCATGTCCGGCTGCCGGTCGAGCGCCACCGCCGGTGACAGCAGGATCACCAGGGCCTGTACGCCGAACACTGCCGCTGCGAGATAGAGGCAGGCCTCCGCGCTCCAGAACCCGCCGACGATTGCGCCCAGCGCCGAGCCGAGCGGGCGGGCGCCGTAGCTCATGATGTTGATGGCGGAGACGCGCCCCAGAAGGCGCGGCGGCGTCACCGATTGGCGCAGCGTCGTGGTCGAGATCACCCACAGGATCGGTCCGACGCCGAGCAGGAAGAAGCTCAAGGCCGCAAGCCAGGGCGAGGGGACCAGCACCGTCAGCGCCATCACCAATGCTGCGACGAAGCCCGTGACGGGGCCGAGGCCGACGACGGTGCCGAACGCGACGCGCTGCATCACGCGGGTGGCGACCAGCGCGCCGATTACCATGCCGACGCCGTACATCGTCAGCACGGTGCCGACGCCGGCGGCGGTCAGGCCGAGATGGCGCACCGCGTATGGCACGAACACCGCGATCTGCAAGAACCATCCGGTGTTGAAGATGAATTGGGTGATGAACACCGGCCGCAGCAGCGGATGGTGAAACACGAAGGCCGCGCCTTCGCGGATATCCTGGAACGGATGGCGCCGCGGAGATGCTGCCCGCGCGGGCTCGTAGATGCCGGCAAGCAGCACCACGGCGATAGCCGACAGCGCAGCCGCAAAGCCGAAGGCCGGGCTTGCGCCCCACCAGCCCACGAGCACGCCGCCGAGCGCAGGTCCGCTCGCAAACGCGATGGTGCGCGCGAGCTCGATCCGCGCATTCGCCGCCGGCAGCAGGTCCGAACTCACTAGCGAGGGCACCAGCGCCGGTGCCGCCACACTATAGACGACGGTGCCGCACACCGCGGCAAAACCGAGCAGCGCCAGCAGCGGCAAATCGAGCGTCCCCAGCGCCAGCAGGAGGACGATGGCCGCGAGTGCGGCGGCCCGCACCGCCTCGGCTCCCGCCATTAGCCAACGGCGGGAGATGCGGTCGGCGAGCACGCCGGCAGGAATGGCGAACAGGACGAAGGGCAGGGTGAGGGCGGTCTGCAGCAGGCCGGTCTGGCCTTCGGCGACACCCAGCGTCAGCACCGCGACGATGGGCGCTGCGGCCAGTGCGATCTGCTCGGCCGATTGCGCCGCGAGGTTCGACCAGGCGAGGCGGTTGAAGGTGTCAGGGAGGCGCGGGGGCGTTGACATGGCTCATATCCTGCAAAAGGCGAATTTGCGCCCATGTTCGCCCGCGAGAACCGCCGAACCCACCCGCTTCCCGACAAGGGCCACGGGTCTGTGCTGAGAACCGGTGCGGCTAGATGCAGTTGCAAATGAGTTGCAATAAGAAGCAAGTTGGGTATTCTGCCGGCATGGATGCCCAATCACCCCATCTGACCCGAGACTTGAGCCAAGACGCCGCCGGCTGGCGCACCGATGCGCCCACCACCAAGAGCCTCGCCGAGGTCAATTCCACAATTGCCATTCCGGCCGCCGGCCGCTGGTGGCGGCGGCTGCTGGCGTTCGTCGGTCCGGGCTATCTCGTCTCGGTCGGCTACATGGATCCCGGCAACTGGGCGACCGACCTCGCCGGCGGATCGAAGTTCGGCTACACGCTGCTCTCGGTCATCCTGCTCTCGAATTTGATGGCGATCCTGCTGCAGTCGCTGGCAGCGCGGCTCGGCATCGTCACCGACCGCGACCTCGCGCAGGCCTGCCGCGCGACCTATTCGCCCGTGGTGAACTTCCTGCTCTGGCTTGCCTGCGAGGCGGCGATCATCGCGTGCGACCTCGCCGAAGTCATCGGCACCGCGATCGCGCTGAAGCTGCTGTTCGGCATTCCCCTGATCGGCGGCGCGCTGCTCGCCGCGCTCGACGCTTTCCTGCTGCTGCTCCTGATGAATCGCGGCTTCCGTTTCCTCGAAGCGTTCGTGATCGCGCTGCTTGGCGTCATCGCGGTCTGCTTCGCGGTCCAGATCGTGGCTGCGGCGCCGCCGGTCGCGGAGGTGCTGCGTGGCTTTGTGCCGAAGACCGAGATCTTCACCAATTCCGAGATGCTCTACATCGCGATCGGCATCATCGGCGCAACCGTGATGCCGCATAATCTCTACCTGCACTCCTCGATCGTGCAGACGCGCGCCTATGAGCGCAATGACGCTGGCCGGCGCGAGGCGATCAAATGGGCGACGACGGACTCGACCATCGCCCTGATGCTGGCGCTGTTCATCAATGCCGCCATCCTTATCGTCGCTGCTGCGACCTTCCACAGAAGCGGCCATTCCGACGTCGCCGAGATCGGCCAGGCTTTTGAACTGCTATCGCCGCTGCTCGGTCTCGGCATCGCCTCGACGCTGTTCGCGGTGGCGCTGCTCGCCTCCGGCCTCAATTCAACGGTTACGGCGACGCTCGCCGGCCAGATCGTGATGGAAGGCTTTCTCGATCTGCGTCTGCCGAGCTGGGCGCGCCGCCTGCTCACGCGCGGCATTGCCATCATTCCCGTGATCGTCGTCACCGCGATCTATGGCGAGCGCGGCACGGCCGATTTGCTGGTGTTCAGCCAGGTCGTGCTGTCGATGCAACTGCCATTCGCCGTCATCCCGCTGGTTCGCTTCGTCTCCGACCGCCGCAAGATGGGGAAGTTCGCGATTCCGATGTCAGTCGCCGCGATCGCGTGGATCGTCGCAGGCGTAATCGTTGTTTTGAACGTGAAGCTGCTGGCGGATACGCTGTTCGGGTGAGTGTCCGCCGAATGCACAGCTGTCGTCGCCTGGCTTGACCGCGCGGCCCGTACTCGGTGAAGCCTGCGATCGAACGGAGAAGCCGCGGCGCACTGGATGCCTCGCATTCGCGGGCATGACACCAGTGCGCGTCGGCTAAATTAATCCTGCGGCTCGGATGCCACATCCCCCTGCGCGTCGACGCGTAGCCAGCCTGAGGGCGCGAGGCGCTGCTGCGGCAGGAAGCGGGCCTTGTAGTCCATCTTCTTCGAGCCCTCGATCCAGTAGCCGAGATAGACGTAGGGCAGCCCTTGCCGGCGCGCGCGGGCGATGTGGTCGAGGATCATGAAGGTGCCCATCGAGCGGCTGACCTGGCTCGGCTCGAAGAACGAATAGACCATCGACAGCCCGTCGCTGAGCACGTCGGTCAGCGCCACCGCGATCAGTTCCTCGCCGCGGCCGGTGAGGCCGCTGTCGGGGCCGCGCTTGCGGTACTCGATGATGCGGGTCTCGACATGGCTGTCCTCGACCATCATGGCGTAGTCGAGCACGGTCATGTCGGCCATGCCGCCATGGCGATGGCGGGCATCGAGATAGGCGCGGAATATCGAATATTGCTCGGAGGTGGGAACGGCGCTGCGCTGCTCGCCGATGATGTCGGCGTTGCGCGCCAGCACTTTCCTGAAGTTGCGGGACGGCCGGAACTCGTTGGCGACGACCCGAACCGAGACGCAGGCGCGGCACTGGTCGCAGGCGGGACGGTACGCAATCGACTGGCTGCGGCGGAACCCGCCATGGGTCAGGAGATCGTTGAGGTCACCGGCGCGCTCACCCACGAGGTGCGTAAACACCTTGCGCTCATGCCGGCCCGGCAGATAGGGGCACGGGGAGGGCGCCGTGAGGTAAAATTGCGGGGTATCGCGCGAGTGCTGGGTCAAGGGACGTCGTGGGCCTCCGAACTGTGTGTCAGCATCGCGCTACGGAAGCTCCGGGTCAATTGGCCTGCTCGGCAGATCAGATCAGTCAGCTTAGAAGATCCGGGTTGATAGGTCCTTGATCAGGACGTCCTTGCGGCCTGGGGCGCGGGTACGCGGACCGAATTGTTGATCACGACCGTTCCCAAGACGAAATCATGCAGCAGGCGACGGCGGCCGTTGAACAGGCCGACCAGCACCACGAAGGGCGACAGGAACGAGACGGTCACCCAGAACAGCACCGCATGGGTGGCGCCGAGCACGAAGTAGCCGGGCGCGCCGTACCAGGTGCGCAGTTCCAGATCCATCAGGCGCATGCCCACTGTCGCGGAGGAAGGGCCGCCGATGCTGGCGCCGTAATAGACGATGGCCCAGACCACCGAGGCCGGCCAGGCGATCCAGAACAGCGCCCAGCCGATGCCGAGCGTGACCACACCGAACAAGGCGATGAAGATATAGCCGAGGATCACCGGCACCGAGATCACGACCATGTCGACCAGGAAGGCGAACACCCGCCGCGTCGCAACACCGCGGAACAGCTCCGGATGCAGATAGGGATCGTAGGCGTGCGGCTGCACGCCGCTGTCGTTGCGCCAGGCGCCTGAATTGCCCGAGTCCGACATGTCCGTTCTCCCAGCGAACCCCCGTGGCAGGACATGGGAACAGGCCGTTCGCATGCCAAGGGCGCGCTGGGATCAACAAGCGAAAATATTCCGGCAATTCGGCGGCGGAGCGGCGCGGAGGCCGCGCTGGCGCGACGCTTCCGTCGTCCTGGCCAAGACCAGGACAGGTGGCCGGCCTTCGCCGGGACGACATCAAAGAGGCGGTGGGCGTTTATGACCCCTGCGCCCGCAGCTTCTCCGCGACCTTCGGCGCAAAGTAGCTCAGCACACCGTCGGCGCCGGCGCGCTTGAAGGCGAGCAGGCTTTCCATCATCGCGCGCTCGCCGTCGAGCCAGCCGTTATTGGCCGCGGCCGCGATCATCGCGTATTCGCCGGAGACCTGGTAGGCGAAGGTCGGCATCGCAAAAGTATCCTTCACACGGCGGACCACGTCCAGATAAGGCATGCCGGGCTTCACCATCACCATGTCGGCGCCCTCGGCGATGTCGAGCTCGACCTCGCGCAGTGCTTCGTCGCTATTGGCGCTGTCCATCTGGTAGGTGCGCTTGTCGCCGGTGAGTGTCTTGGCCGAGCCGATGGCGTCGCGGAACGGGCCATAGAAGGCGGAAGCGTATTTGGCCGCATAGGCCATGATCTGCACGTCGAGCAGGCCTGAGCAGTCGAGCCCCTCGCGGATCGCGGCGACGCGGCCGTCCATCATGTCCGACGGCGCGATGATGTCGCAGCCGGCTTCGGCCTGCACCAGGGCCTGGCGCACCAGCACCGCGACCGTCTCGTCGTTCAAGATCTTGCCGTCGGAGATCAGGCCGTCATGACCGTGACTGGTGAAGGGATCGAGCGCGACGTCGCAGAGAATGCCGATCTCCGGAAACTCCTTCTTGATCGCGCGCACAGTTTGGCAGACCAGATTGTTCGGGTTGGTCGCTTCCGATCCTTCCTCGTCGCGTAAGGACGGGTCGGTATAGGGAAACAGCGCGATACAGGGGATGGTGAGCTTCATGGCGCGCTCGGCCTCGCGCACCGCCTGGTCGACGCTGAGGCGGTCGACGCCGGGCATGGAGGCGACGGGCTCGCGCTTGTCGCTGCCGTCGATCAGGAACAGCGGCCAGATCAGATCATCCGTGGTGATGGCATTCTCGCGCACCATGCGCCGGGCCCACTCGGCCTTGCGGTTGCGGCGCGGGCGGACGGTCAGATCGAGGGCAGGGGAGGCGCTAGCGCCATCCCGGCGCGAAACCTCGCGCAGTTCGATCGGACGTCCGTATTTGATCGCCATCACTCTTCCTCCGGCTGGAATTATTCTTATACCAGCTCGCATGGTTCCCGTCACCGCGGCTTGACCTGCCGCAAGGGATGGCAGCCGATTGATTTTGCGAGGCGAAGCAGCCAGAAGGGGGCCATGTCCGAGATTTCCACACGCGATGCGGCCCGCGACAGCGCCCGGGACAATGCCAGAGACAGCGCCAGGGATAGCGCGATGTCGGTGGCGGCGATCTCGTCGGAGCGCTCTGCGTCCGATGACAATGTCTGGACGCGCCGGCTCGTGCTGTTCCTGCGTGTGATGGCGCTGCTCTCGATCCTGAAGGGTCTCTATCACTGGGCGCAAGTGACGGGTTTCGTCGGCGGCGACGACGAGGCCTTCGAGAACCAGGCGATGGCCTGGCAGGCCGCAACCGTCTACTTCGCCGTGATCGAGCTCGTCGCAGCAGTTGGTCTCTGGCTGGCGACGCCCTGGGGCGCTGTGGTGTGGCTGACGACCGTGGTGTCGATGGCGGTGATCGAGCTGATGTTTCCCGGCATCTACGGCGGCAGCCTGGTCGTGGTCGGTGTCGAAGCGTTCATGCTCGCCGCCTATCTCGCGCTCGCCTGGATGGCTGCGCGGGAACGACCGCCGTAGCGCGTTTCGCGGAAATGCTCTCGTGCCCGGGCGCAATGCAGCGCGCTGCATTTGCGGCGTAATGCTTGTAGAGCCGCGCCGCATCTTTTTACGGTCCCGATTATGGCATCTGAGTCCCGGCTCTGCGCCCTGCTTCGCGGCGCTTGTCAGGACAAGAGATGTTGCACTTGGTTGACCGTTGGTTGCCTAAAATTTGCGGTAAGTTTTCGTTGACCAGCATTGTTCCGCCACAGCTGTTACGCCCGCGTTTCGAAACGGGGCGCCGCTGTGCTGGAATGCGACAAGGGGGCGGACGGAGGGTGAACAGGACCTTGCGAGGGTCAACAGAGTGTTGCGAAAAGTGCTTGTAGTACAGGCTTAATCCGCAATTCACTGTCTTAAATTCATGATCTCTTTATTCTCTTATTTAAGCCGTTCTTCAAACGAGCCCCTTAAGTTGCACCTATCAGGCGGGACACAAGTTTCGTCGAATAAGTGTCGATAAAAACGACAACAGGGGAAGTGTCATGATGAAAGCCGTCGCAACTGCGGCAGATACCGCAGAGCGCGTCTCCGGCCAGCAGGGTTCGGTGCAGTCGCTCTATCTGGAAGCTTTGACTCTGGTGGAGCGGCTGCATCGCCGGCTCCTCGACGTGATCAAGGACGAGTTCGATCGCCGCGGCCGTGCGGACATCAACTCGGTCCAGGCGCTCTTGCTCTACAACATCGGTGACAAGGAGCTGACCGCGGGCGAGCTGCGCACGCGCGGTTACTATCTCGGCTCCAACGTCTCCTACAATCTGAAGAAGCTCGTCGAGCTCGGTTTCCTCGATCATCAGCGGTCGCGCGTTGATCGCCGCTCGGTGCGCATCCGCCTGACCCCGCAGGGCCAGGAAGTCCGCCGCATAGTCGATGCGCTCTACCAGAAGCACGTCAAGACGGTGGAGCAGGTCGGCGGCATCTCGGGCGAGGAGTTCTCGACCCTCAACAAGTCGCTGCACCGCCTCGAGCGGTTCTGGACCGACCAGATCCTGTATCGGCTCTGAGTTCCAAGGGATTAAGGCCAAGCCGGCCCCAAACAAGACCGGCAAACCGCCCGAACGTGCCTCAACTTCCCCAGAGCGCCGGCCCGGATTCGTCCGGACCGGTGCGCTTTACTTTTTGCGCTGCGAAGAAAATGTCTCGCCGTGAGGAACCAGTTCCGGGCTCGGCGCTTATCTCCTTCGGATCGGAGAAACGTCGATGCTGGTCGAGCGTGGGCTTCAGGCGCTGAACGTGGAACTTGTGAGCGAAGCCTACGCCATTGCCGCCAACTACCTTCGCCGCTCCGGCGCGATCCCAGATTCCCTCGTCACCGACGAGCGCCTGCTCGGGATCATCGTCAAGCTGCTCCAGCAGGGCGAATTCAACAAGATCAGGCTCGCCAACAAGGCGATCACCAGGTTTGAGATGCAGTCCGAGGCTCGAGCGGTTGCCTGATCAAAACTCCCAAAATTCGAGAGAACCAGAGGGTGCCATGGAAGCCGCCATCGACCGCATCATGCAGACCTATGACCTGCTCGCCAACCGCACCGCGGCGGCAAGCGAGGAGGCACGGGCCAAGGTCACGAACTATCTCAATACTTTGATGGAGGCCGGCGAGAAGGACCCGCACCGCTTGACGGTCTGCGGCCTGACTTATCTGCGGCAGCTCGACGGCAGCGTGGACCCCGTGAAAGCGGGGTATACCGGGCTCTAAAACGACGCCGGCTGCGGCCGCCGGCCGTTGGCGCGACGTGCGGTCCAAAGTGGTCCTGTCCGGACATTCGCGGAGGAGCGGTTCTATGAAACCGCTCCAATGCCGAAAACCTCCAATCCCCACCATATCTTGCACAAATCTCAGGCCCGACCCGCAAATGCTTGGCCGGGAGCGGGCAATGTGGTAGATCGCGCATTGCTTCCGACCGCCACACCAGACCCGCCCGTAGCCCGCCAACAGGCTGCGGCGGTGGAGATATTCGCAAGATGACCTCAGCCAAAACCGCTTCCGCGCCCGATTCGTTTTTCACCGCCTCGCTCGAGCAGGCCGACCCGGACATCGCCGCCGCCATCAAGGGCGAGCTGGGCCGGCAGCGCCATGAGGTCGAGCTGATCGCCTCCGAGAACATCGTCAGCCGGGCCGTGCTGGAAGCGCAGGGTTCGGTGATGACCAACAAATATGCGGAAGGCTATCCGGGCGCGCGCTACTACGGCGGTTGTGAGTGGGTCGACGTCGCCGAAAACCTTGCGATCGATCGCGCCAAGAAGCTGTTCGGCGCCAACTTTGCCAACGTGCAACCGAACTCTGGCAGCCAGATGAATCAGGCGGTGTTCCTGGCGCTGCTCCAGCCGGGCGACACCTTCATGGGACTTGATCTTGCGGCCGGCGGCCATCTCACCCACGGCTCGCCCGTCAACATGAGCGGCAAGTGGTTCAAGGCCGCGCACTACACCGTGCGCCGCGAGGACCAGATCATCGACATGGACGCGGTCGCCAAGCAGGCCGAAGAGGTCAAGCCGAAGCTGATCGTCGCGGGCGGCTCGGCCTATTCTCGCGCCTGGGACTTCAAGCGTTTCCGCGAGATCGCCGATAGTGTCGGCGCGTATCTGCTGGTCGACATGGCTCACTTCGCCGGCCTCGTCGCCGGCGGCGTGCACGCCTCGCCGGTGCCCTATGCCCACGTCACCACCACCACGACGCACAAATCGCTGCGCGGTCCGCGTGGCGGCCTGATGCTCTGGAACGACGAGACGCTGACCAAGAAGCTAAACGGGGCGATTTTCCCGGGCCTGCAGGGAGGTCCCCTGATGCATGTGATCGCGGCGAAGGCGGTCGCCTTCGGCGAAGCGCTGCGTCCGGACTTCAAGGTCTACGCCAAGAACGTCGTCGAGAATGCCAAGGCGCTGGCCGAGGCGATGAAGAGCCATGGGTTCGATATTGTCTCGGGCGGCACCGACAACCATCTGATGCTCGTTGACCTCAGGCCGAAGGGCCTGAAGGGCAACGTCTCGGAGAAGGCGCTGGTCCGCGCCGCCATCACCTGCAACAAGAACGGCATTCCGTTCGATCCCGAAAAGCCGTTCGTCACCTCCGGCCTCCGCCTCGGCACTCCGGCCGCGACCACCCGTGGTTTCGGTGTCGCCGAATTCCAGCAGGTCGGCGGCATGATCGCCGAAGTGCTCAACGCGATCGCACAATCCGACGACGGCAAGGCGCCGCTCGTGGAAGCGGCGATCAAGGAACGGGTCAAGGCGCTCACCGACCGGTTCCCGATCTACCAGTAAGGTCAAGGTACACGGATGCGCTGCCCGAACTGCAACAGTCTCGATACGCAGGTAAAGGACTCGCGTCCGACCGAGGATTCGTCCGTCATCCGCAGGCGGCGCGTGTGCGTCGCCTGCAATTTCCGCTTCACCACCTTCGAGCGCGTGCAGCTGCGCGAGCTCACAGTGATCAAGCGCAACGGCCGCCGCGTGCCGTTCGACCGCGACAAGCTGATGCGCTCGGTGCAGATCTCACTGCGCAAGCGGCAGGTCGAGCCGGAACGGGTGGAGAAGATGGTCTCCACCATCGTGCGCGAGCTCGAGACCGGCGGCGAGGCGGAGATCTCCTCCGAGGTGATCGGCGAGACCGTGATGGAGCATCTGCGCACGCTCGACGACGTCGCCTATGTGCGCTTTGCTTCCGTCTACCGCAATTTCCGCGAGGCCAAGGATTTCGCCGACGTGCTCGGCGAGCTCTCCGGTGAGGAGGAAGCGCGGCTCGCCGCGATCCGCAAATGATCTTCCGCATCCTGGAAGATCAGTTCGCGCAGAAGGCCCGTGAGGCCAAGGATGCGGATCTCCGCTTCATGCAGCTTGCGCTGGCGCTTGGGCGCCGCGGGCAGGGCCGCACCTGGCCTAATCCGGCCGTGGGCGCGGTCATCGTCAAGGACGGCGTGATCGTCGGTCGCGGCTGGACACAGCCTGGCGGGCGGCCGCATGGCGAGCCCGAAGCCTTGCGGCGGGCAGGCGAAGCGGCGCTCGGCGCCACGCTTTACGTCACACTGGAGCCGTGCTCGCATTTCGGCAAGTCGCCGCCTTGCGCCGATGCGGTGATCGCCGCCGGGATCGCGCGGGTCGTGGCGGCGATCGAGGATCCCAATCCTGAAGTCGGCGGCCAGGGTCATGCGCGCTTGCGGGCAGCCGGCATAACGGTGGACGTCGGTCTCTGCGCGGCAGAGGCTGCGTTCGATCACGCCGGGCATTTCCGTCGCATCCGGGACAAGCGTCCGCACGTGATCCTGAAGCTTGCGGTCTCGCCTGACGACAAGATCGGTGCGGCCGGCGGCAAGCCGGTCGCGATCACCGGCGAGGCGGTGCGCAATCGCGTGCACCTCTTGCGCGCTCAGAGCGATGCCATCCTGGTCGGCATCGGCACGGTGCTGGCGGACGATCCGATGCTCACCTGCCGCCTGCCGGGCATGGGGGCGCGCTCGCCGGTGCGGGTCGTGCTCGATCAGAGCCTGCGCATTCCCGGCGCGAGCAAGCTTGTCCGCACTGCGCGAGAAACACCGCTCTGGGTGGTGAGTTCTGAACTCGCCGAAGCCGCAGCCGCCACACGGCTTGGCGCGGCCGGTGCGCAAATGTTGCGTGTGCCGTCGGTCGGTGCATCAGGACTCGATCTCACGGCCGTGCTGCATGCGCTGGCTGAGAAAGGCATCACGCGGCTGATGGTCGAAGGCGGCAGCCGTGTCGCCGCGTCCTTCGTCGCGGCCGACCTCGCCGACGAAATCTGGCTGTTCCGCGGCACGGAAGAGGTGGGCTCTGGCGGCGTCGATGCGCTCGATGCATTGCCCCTGTCGAAAATCACGCAGTCGCGGGCCTACAAGGTTCATGCTAGCGAGACATTCGACAAGGATACTCTCACCGTTTACGAGCGCTCGTAATGTTCACTGGCATTGTCACCGATATCGGCGAGATCGTCAGTTTCACGCCGACGGCGCAGGGGCAGCTGCACCGTCTGCGCATCGCCTGCAATTATGATCGCGCCACCATCGCCGATGGCGCCTCGATCGCCTGCAACGGCGTCTGCCTCACCGTGGTCGCCTCCGGCGTTCAGGCGGGCAAGACGTGGTTCGACGTCGATGCCGCCGCCGAGACGCTGGCGCTGACGACCGCAAAACACTGGAAGGTCGGCACACGGCTGAACCTCGAGCGGGCGCTGAAGATCGGCGACGAGCTCGGCGGTCATATCGTCGCCGGCCATGCCGACGGTGTCGCGACGCTGCTCAGCCGCGAGGACCTGCCCGAGATGGCGAGGTTCGAGCTCTCGACGACGCGCGAGCTGGCGCGCTTCATCGCCACCAAGGGCTCGATCACGCTCGACGGAGTCTCGCTGACCGTCAATACAGTGAAGGACGTGACCTTTTCGGTGCTTATCATCCCGCACACGCTGACGGTGACGACGATCGGCGGCTGGAAAGCGGGGGACGAGGTCAATATCGAGGTCGATCTGATGGCTCGCTACGCGGCGCGGCTGACGGAAATGACGGCGTAGCCGTCATTCCGGGGCGATGCGTTAGCATCGAACCCGGAATCTCGAGATTCCGGGTTCGGCTCTTCGAGCCGCCCCGGAATGACCATGTCTTTAGAACTTGGCTTACCTGCTTCCGGCGACTACATAGCGCCGACCCTTTCGAAACGGATTGAACGATGGCAGACGCGCGGCGCGCACCCCTGAAAGACCAGACCGACATTTCCGGCGCCCGCGCGCTGATTGTCGAAGCGCGGTTCTATGACGATCTCCAGGACGCGCTTCTCGACGGCGCAATCGCCGAGCTGAAGGCGGCCGGCCTGACGCATGACGTCATCACGGTTCCCGGCGCGCTGGAAATTCCGGCGGCGGTCGCCATCGCGGTCGACGCGGCTGCGGCGAACGGCAAGCCCTATGACGCAGTGATCGCGCTCGGCTGCGTCATCCGCGGCGACACCATTCATTTCGAGATCGTCTCGCAGGAATCCTCGCGCGCGCTGATGGATCTTGCCGTGGCGCGAAAGCTGCCGCTCGGCAACGGCATTCTCACCGTCAACACCGAAGCGCAGGCCTGGGCGCGGGCACGCGCCAGCGAGCTCAACAAAGGCGGCGATGCCGCACGTGCCGCGCTTGCGATGCTGCGCATCAAACGCCGTCTGGCGCAGGCCTGAGCCATGGCCGACAACAACAAAAAGCCGGCGGGTGCTCCGGAGAAGAAGGCGAACCGCCGCGGCGCGGCGCGGCTCGCCGCCGTCCAGGCGCTCTACCAGATGGACATCGCCGGTGCGGGCATCAACGACATTTTTGCGGAGTTCGAGAGCCACTGGCTCGGCAACGAGGTCGAGGGCGATACGTACCTTCCGGCGGAGGCCGCCTTCTTCCGCGACGTCGTCTCCGGCGTCGTGCGCGACCAGAAGAAGCTCGATCCGCTGATCGACGAGGCGCTGTCGAAGGGCTGGCCCCTGAAGCGGATCGAGGCGATCCTGCGTGCAGTGCTGCGGGCCGGGGCCTATGAGCTCCAGCACCGCAAGGACGTCCCGGGCCGCGTCGTGGTCTCCGAATATGTCGACGTCGCCAACGCTTTCGTCGACCGCGAGGAGACCGGCATGGTCAACGCAGTCCTCGACCAGATCGGCCGCCAGTTTCGCGGTGACGAGTTCGGGCGTGGGTAGCGATACCCTGGGGTGGTGAAGTGATGCGATATGATTGCCCCATATACCGGCGTCATCACCGGCGAATCCAGTACGCCGCGGCCTATCGATGTCGCCCGACCGTCTCTGGAATACCGGATCGCCCGGTCGCTTTTTTGATGACGCGCTTCGCGCTTTTCCCGGGCGATGACAGAGAGGGGTGAGGCTGGCGCCGATGGCAGACACGCAAAATCTCTCTGGCGAAGACTCCCTTATCGCGCGTTATTTCAAGCCGCTGGCGATCGATCCCGGCGCGTTCGGACTGGTCGACGATGCCGCGATCCTGAGATCGGCTGGCGAGGACATCGTCGTCACCACCGACGCGGTGGTGGAGGGCGTGCATTATCTTGCCATTGATCCCCCTGACACCATCGCGCGCAAGGCGCTGCGGGTGAACCTGTCCGATCTCGCGGCCAAGGGCGCGGTCCCAGCCGGATTCGTGCTGACGCTGGCATTGCGCAACAGGGAGGATGCCTGGCTGCGGCCGTTTGCGGATGCGCTCGGCGAGGACGCCAAGAGCTTCGCGTGCCCGCTGCTCGGCGGCGACACGGTGTCGACGCCGGGGCCGCAGATGATCTCGATCACCGCCTTCGGCCGCGTCCCGCAAGGACGAATGGTCGGTCGCATCGGCGCGCGGCCGGGCGAGCGCATTCTGGTGACGGGAACGATCGGCGATGCCGCGCTCGGCCTCGACGTGCTCACCGGCGGCGCTGCGGCCGGCGCGCTGACATCCGATCCCGCCGCACGGGATTTTCTGGTCTCGCGCTATCGCGTGCCGCGGCCGCGCAACGCGCTGGCGCAGGCCGTGCGCGATCACGCAACCGCCGCGATGGATGTCTCCGACGGGCTTGCGGGCGATCTCGCCAAACTTTGCGCAGCGTCCGGTGTCTCGGCCACCGTCGACGTGGCGAACGTACCGCTATCGGCTGCGGCAGCTGGCCTGGTCGCGCGGATGGCCGTTGGCATCCAGACGCTACTGGCCGGTGGCGACGATTACGAGGTGCTGTGCACCGCGCCGCCGGCGCAAAGCGATGCGCTGATCGCCTCGGGGCGGGCGGCTGGCCTTGCCGTCACGGCGATCGGCACGATTGTTGCGGGCCAAGAGCCGCCGCGCTTCCTTGATGGGCAGGGGCAGGAATTGACTTTGAAGCGCCTTTCGTACAGCCATTTCTAGGAATCGCTCCAAGCCGGCGCCAGACGCTCAGGGCCTGGCCTAAATACCTGCCGAGATCGGCTGTTTCGGCCTTATCCGGCGTTGCACCCTCAATTTGATTTTGGCAAGCTCGCAACCGACTGGGGCCGCCCCTTCGGGCAAGGGCGGCTTTGTTCAAAATCAAGGCGCCGCACCGCACGACGGAGAACAAAAGGCGCCGGGGGTACATCAAGGATCTGAGGCAAAAAATCACATGACAGCATTATGGTTGATAGTACTCTGCGGAGTGCTTTCCGTCGTCTACGCGATTTGGGCGACGTCTTCGGTGTTGAGCGCGGATGCGGGGTCGCCGCGCATGCAGGAGATCGCAGGAGCGGTGCGCGAAGGTGCACAGGCGTATCTGCGGCGCCAGTACACCACGATCGGTCTCGTCGGCATCGTCATCTTCGTGCTGCTTGCCTATTTCCTTGGGGTTTATGTCGCGATCGGTTTTGCCATCGGCGCCATCCTGTCGGGGGCGGCCGGCTTCATTGGCATGAACGTCTCGGTCCGCGCCAATGTGCGCACTGCCCAGGCCGCGACGACCTCGCTCGCCGGCGGCCTGGAGCTCGCCTTCAAGGCGGGCGCCATCACTGGCCTTCTGGTCGCCGGTCTCGCCCTGCTGGGCGTGACCCTCTATTTCGCCTTCCTGGTCCACTCGCTGAAGCTCGCGCCTGACAGCCGTGTCGTCGTCGACGCTCTGGTGGCGCTCGGCTTCGGCGCCTCGCTGATCTCGATCTTCGCTCGTCTTGGCGGCGGTATCTTCACCAAGGGGGCCGACGTCGGCGGCGACCTCGTCGGCAAGGTCGAGGCCGGCATCCCCGAGGATGACCCGCGCAACCCCGCCACGATCGCCGACAATGTCGGCGACAATGTCGGTGACTGCGCCGGCATGGCCGCCGACCTGTTCGAGACCTATGCGGTGACCGCGGTCGCCACCATGGTCTTGGCGGCGATCTTCTTCGCAAAGACGCCGATCCTCGCCAACATGATGACGCTGCCGCTCGCGATCGGCGGCATCTGCATCATCACCTCGATCATCGGCACCTTCTTCGTCAAGCTCGGGCCAAGCCAGTCGATCATGGGCGCGCTCTACAAGGGCCTGATCGCGACCGGCATCCTGTCCCTGATAGGCATCGCGCTGGTGATCTACTACTTGATCGGCTTCGGCAAGCTCGACGGCGTCGACTACACCGGCATGGCTCTGTTCGAATGCGGCGTGGTCGGCCTCGTCGTCACGGCGCTGATCATCTGGATCACCGAATACTACACCGGCACCGATTATCGACCGGTGAAGTCGATCGCCCAGGCCTCGGTGACCGGCCACGGCACCAACGTGATCCAGGGCCTCGCCGTCTCGATGGAAGCGACCGCGCTGCCCGCGATCGTCATCATCGCGGGCATCCTGGTCACCTACAGCCTCGCCGGGCTGTTCGGCATCGCGATCGCGACCGCCACCATGCTGGCGCTGGCCGGCATGATCGTCGCGCTCGACGCATTCGGTCCGGTCACCGACAATGCCGGTGGCATTGCCGAGATGGCGGGCCTGCCGAAGGAGGTGCGCAAGTCGACCGACGCGCTCGACGCGGTCGGCAACACCACCAAGGCGGTGACGAAGGGCTACGCGATCGGCTCGGCCGGTCTCGGTGCGCTGGTGCTGTTCGCGGCCTACAACCAGGACCTCAAGTTCTTCGTTGCCGACTCCGCGCGCCATCCCTACTTCGCCGGCGTCAATCCGGACTTCTCGCTCAACAATCCCTACGTGGTGGTGGGCCTGTTGTTCGGCGGCCTCTTGCCGTATCTGTTCGGCGCGATGGGCATGACGGCCGTCGGCCGTGCGGCCGGCGCGATCGTGGAAGAGGTGCGCCGGCAGTTCCGCGAGAAGCCCGGCATCATGCAGGGCACCGACAAGCCGGACTACGGCAAGGCGGTGGATCTGCTCACGAAAGCGGCGATCAAGGAGATGATCATCCCCTCGCTGCTGCCGGTGCTGTCGCCCATCGTCGTCTACTTCCTGATCTACGCGATCGCGGGCGGAGGTGCGGCCGGCAAGTCGGCGGCGTTCTCGGCGGTGGGCGCGATGCTGCTCGGCGTAATCGTGACGGGCCTGTTCGTCGCGATCTCCATGACCTCGGGCGGCGGCGCCTGGGACAACGCCAAGAAGTACATCGAGGACGGCCATTTCGGCGGCAAGGGCAGTGATGCCCACAAGTCGGCGGTGACCGGCGACACTGTCGGCGATCCCTACAAGGATACGGCCGGCCCCGCGGTGAACCCGATGATCAAGATCACGAACATCGTGGCCTTGCTGCTGCTGGCGATCTTGGCGCATTGAGCGGCGGAAGTGGAACGAGACAAAACCCCGCGGCGCGAGCCGCGGGGTTTTCTTTCTCATTGTCATTCCGGGGCGGTCCGCAGGACCGAACCCGGAATCTCGAGGTTCCGGGTTCGGCTCGTTGGAGCCGCCCCGGAATGACGCTGTGCGTTACTGCACGTCCATTTGCAGGCCTTCCTTCTGGATGATCGCGGCGAACTTCTTTGTCTCGGCATCCACGAAGACGGCGAATTGCTGCGGCGTGCCGTAGTCGGCGCGGGCCCCCATGGCGGCGATCTGCTTCTTGATGTCGTCGCGCTCCAGCATCGCCTTCACTTGGAGATTGAGCGCTTCGAGCACGGGCGCAGGGACGCCCTTCGGCAGGAAGACGGCGAACCAGGAGGAGACGTCGAAGTTCGCCAGCTCCGGCGCGCTCTCGCGCATGGTCGGCAGATTGGGCGCGAGCTCGCTGCGCTCGGTCGTGGTGACGCAGAGGCCGTTGAGCGTGCCGTTCTGCACCTGCGGCAGGCTCGGATAGAGATTGTCGAACAGGATCTGGATGTCGCCCGCGAGCGCGGCCTGGAGTGCGGGGCCCGCGCCGCGGAATGGGATGTGGGTCATCTTCAACCCGGTGAGCTGGAGGAACCAGGCGCCGGTGAGGTGAGGGCTCTGGCCGACGCCTGAGGAGGCGTAGCTGAGCTTGTCCGGATTGGCCTTCAGGTACGCGATCAGCTCGGGAATCGACTTGATGCCGGTCTTCGGATGCGCCGAGACGATGTTCGGAATCCGGATCATGTTGGAGACCGGCTGGAGCTGGTCCGGCTTGTAGGTGAGGTTCTTGAAAATGCTGTAGGCGATCGCGTTCGGCCCCGGATTGCCGATCAGGATGGTGTGACCATCGGGCTTGGCGCGGACCACCTCGGCTGTACCAATAGTGCCGCCACCGCCCGAGCGGTTCTCCACGACCGCCGACTGGCCCCAGGCAGTCTGCAGATGCGCGGCCAGGAGCCGGCCCATGACGTCGGTCGAGCCGCCAGCCGCCGCCGGCACGACGAGGCGAACGTTCTCGGTGGGCTTCCAGTCGGCCAGGCTCGATCGCGGCAGGATTGCTGCGGCCGAGAGGCCGGCAGCGCCAGCGAGCACACCACGACGGGACAAAAAAGTCTTGGGCACGAATCCACTCCCTGCTTCTCGTTTTGCAGCGAGCGTAGGGAACCCGACGCGCGACGGCAAGTCGCACGAAACGGCACGACGCCGCAGGCTCGAGCCGATTCCGGTGCAATCGGAACGGGTTCCAGATTCTTGTTTCACGCGTTTTCTTTACGCGAACCGGTATCCACTTGGCTCGAAAACGCTCTAAGGGCTCAGTTAAAGCTGAGCAGCTTGAATAGCGGGGCGAGGTAGCTCATCTCCTGACCCGACGTCGCCGTGGTGCGGCTGATGAAGTCGAAGATCTTGCCGTCCTGAAGGCCGTAATTCGCCAGCCGGCGCACGCGCCGGTTCTTGTCGAAATAGATCGCGATCACGCGTTGGTCGACCACCTTCTGGTTCATGAAGGCGACGGGGCGCTCGGAGCGCTGGGAGATGTAGTAGAACACCTCGCCGTCCAGGGTCGCGACGGTGGAGGGCGTGCCCATCACGATCAGCACCTGGTCCTGGCTCGCGCCAATCGGAATCTGCTCCAGTGCCCCAGGCGGCAGGATGTAGCCCTTCTGGAACTGCTCGCCGGTGCAACCCGCAAGCGCCGCGCCGACCAGGGTCGCGGCCGCGAGCATGCGCAGGCCGCGCCAGCGTGCGTAAAGGCCGCGCCGCTGACGTGCGCGCTGGCTGGTCTGGTTCGTTATCGTCATTGCGGAACTGATTCCGTCCCCTTGCGTCGCACGAGGCGCTGAAGTACCGGGCGGAGGCTCTGAATGCAACACGCGCGCGCCCGCTTGCGGAAACCACAATGCTTTGGCCGTTCAATCACTTCAGGAAACCCCGGCTAGCCCCGCGGGGCACCATCGAGGCCATCTATGGCATGATCGTGACGCAGGCGCGAGAACCCATATTTTACCGTGACTTGGGCGTGCCGGATACGGTTAACGGGCGTTTCGACCTGTTGCTGCTGCATCTTTGGCTGCTGCTGCGCCGCCTGCGGACGGTCCAGGGCGCCACCGAGCTGTCGCAGGCGCTGTTCGATCGGTTCTGCGAGGACATGGACGACAATCTGCGCGAGATGGGGGTGGGGGACCAGACCGTACCGAAGCGGATGCGGGCTTTTGGCGAGGCCTTCTATGGCCGCGTCCAGGCCTATGATCAGGCCATGGAGGGCGGCGGCGAGGCGCTGGCATCGTCGATCTGCAAGAATATCTTGAACGGGACCGGCATGGATCAGGCGAAGAGGCTCGCGGCTTATGCTCGGGACACGGAAGCCGATCTCGGCCGGACCGACGAGGCCGCGCTCTTGCGCGCGTCCTTCAAGTTTCCCCCGGCCCTCCCAGAGGATGTCACGCCATGAGCCGACCGACGACCGGATCCGAGCCCGATCCCTGGCGGGCGCCCGTCATCGTGGCGCAGGTCCCCGACACCGGCCTGCATCGCGTACTCGAGGCCTCGGCGGCCGAACGGCAGGCCATGGCCGAGCTCGCAGGCCTGCGGGAGATCCTGTCCGCCCATGCCAGCTTCGATGTCGTGCCGAAAAGCGGCGGGCGGATCCAGGTCACGGGGCTGGTCCGCGGCCGGATCGGCCAGACCTGCGTCGTCACGCTCGATCCAATCGAGAGCGAGATCGAGGAGGAGGTGGACATGATGTTCGCCCCCGAAGCCGAGGCGCGCCGGCTGGCCGACCTGATCGAAGAGGGGCGGGACGACGAGGCGCTGCCTGCGGTCGCCGACCCGCCGGAGGCGATCGTCAATGGCATCATCGACCTCGGCCGTCTCGCCACTGACGCGCTGTTTCTGGCGATCGATCCCTACCCGCGCAAGGAGGGGGCCGTGTTCGAGGCGGACGTCACCGCCCTCGATCCCGAGGACCATCCCTTCGCAGCCCTGAAGGCCCTGCAGGACAAGAAAAAGGGCAAATAGCTCGGCATTTGCGGCGGGACCGCTTCGGACCGGGCACAAGCCGTTTGCTGCGATGGTTTGAAGAACGGTTTCATCCGTTTGATTTCAATGCGTTTCCGGCCTGATTTGTCGGTCCGCTCGCGGATCGTCCTGAATGCAAAAGGCTGGGGGCAAGAGGTTGTTTCGGGGGTACAAAACGCTATTGTCGCGGCCCGTCCGGGTGCGGCGTGGCGCTCGGCCAATCGCCATGTCCGTGGCGAACCCATTTGCGGCCCCACTAGCTCAAGACCGCACGAGACCAGGTTCCAGGACTTTCATGCTAAGCAAGATTCGCATCGCGCTGGACGCCATGGGAGGCGATGTCGGCCCCGCCGTGGTCATTCCCGGCGCTGCCATCTCGCTTGGCAGGCACCGCGATAGCGAATTCCTGCTGGTCGGGGACAGCGCCAAGATCGAGCCCGAGCTCGAAAAGCACCCCGCGCTCAAGGCCGCCTCGAAGATCATCCATACCGACGTCGCGGTCAGCATGGAGGACAAGCCGAGCCAGGCGTTGCGGCGCGGCCGCAAAACCTCCTCGATGTGGCTCGCGATCGATGCCGTGAAAAAGGGCGAGGCGGATGTTGCGATCTCCGCCGGCAACACCGGCGCGCTGATGGCGATGGCGCGTTTCCACCTACGCATGCTGCCGGGCATCGACCGCCCGGCGATCACCGGAATATGGCCGACCAAGCGTGGCCAGTCCGTCGTGCTTGACCTCGGTGCGACCATCGGCGGCGACGCCCACCATTTGGTGTCGCTCGCGCTCATGGGCGCGGCCATGGCGAGCGTGCTGTTCGACAAGACGCGGCCCACGGTCGGGCTGCTCAACATCGGCGCCGAGGAGATCAAGGGCCACGAGGAGATCCGCGAGGCCAGCGAGATCCTGCGTGCGAGGAACCTGCCGGAGCTCGACTATATCGGCTTCGTGGAGGGCGACGGCATCGGCAAGGGGCTGGCCGACGTCATCGTGACCGAAGGTTTTAGCGGCAACATCGCGCTCAAGGCCGCCGAGGGAACCGCACGGCAGATGGCGGAATTACTCCGTAACGAGATGCAGCGGAGCTGGCTGTCCAAGCTCGGCTATCTGTTTGCGCGCAGCGCTTTTCAGGCCCTGCGCGACAAGATGGACCCAAACAAGTCGAATGGCGGCGTGTTCCTGGGTCTGAAGGGACTAGTGGTCAAGAGCCATGGCGGAATCAGCGCCGAAGGCTTTGCCTATGCGATCGATGTTGGCTATGAGATGGCTCACTACGATCTCCTGAACAAGATCAATCAGATGCTCAACCGCGAGGGTGGTGCACTCAGTTCCGTGCAGGCCGCGCAGGAGGCTGTTTCGTGACGAAAATTCGTTCGGTCGTGCTCGGCTGCGGCTCTTATCTGCCGGAGCAGGTGGTGACCAACGCCCAATTGGCGGCGCGCATCGACACCTCCGACGAGTGGATCGTACAGCGCACCGGCATCCGTGAACGGCACATCGCGGCTGAGGGCGAGTTCACCTCGCACTTGGCGCTGCGGGCGGCGCAGGCTGCGCTGAGCGATGCAGGCGTGGACGCGCAATCGATCGAGCTGATCGTGCTGGCGACCTCGACGCCGGACAATACGTTCCCCGCAACCGCGGTCGCCGTGCAGCACGGGCTCGGCATCAACCATGGCGCGGCGTTCGACCTCCAGGCGGTCTGCTCCGGCTTCGTGTTCGCGCTCGCCACCGCCGACAATTTCCTGCGCACCGGCGCCTATAAGCGCGCGCTGGTGATCGGCGCCGAGACCTTCTCGCGCATCCTCGACTGGAACGACCGCGGCACCTGCGTGCTGTTCGGCGACGGCGCCGGCGCTGTCGTGCTGGAGGCGCAGGAGCAGCCGGGCAATGCGGCGACCGACCGCGGCATCGTGACCACGCATCTGCGCTCCGACGGCCGCCACAAGGCAAAGCTGTTCGTCGACGGCGGGCCGTCCTCGACACAGACCGTCGGCCATCTGCGCATGGAGGGCCGTGAGGTCTTCAAGCATGCGGTCGGCATGATCACGGACGTGATCGTCGATGCCTTCCAGGCGACCGGGCTCAACGCCGACAGCATCGACTGGTTCGTGCCGCACCAGGCCAACAAGCGAATCATCGACGCTTCCGCCCACAAGCTGCACATCGCGCCGGAGAAGGTGGTGCTGACAGTGGACCGCCACGGCAACACCTCGGCGGCTTCGATTCCCTTGGCGCTGTCGGTGGCACGCAGGGACGGCCGCATCAAGAAGGGCGACCTGGTTCTCCTGGAGGCCATGGGCGGCGGCTTCACCTGGGGCTCCGCGCTCGTGCGCTGGTAGCAACAGTCGATAAAATTTTGCCGGAATCAGCGCGATTATCGATGCGTCTGCATTGATGAGCGCTGTTGACCGTTGTATCGTAAGCTCCTAATTTCAGACAACAATTGTTCGCCGTGATGTGGGGCAGGGCGATGACCGATCAAAGCAAAACCGTAACGCGTGTCGATCTGTGCGAAGCCGTCTACCAGAAGGTGGGCCTGTCGCGCACGGAATCGTCCGCCTTCGTGGAACTCGTGCTCAAGGAGATCACCGACTGCCTTGAGAAGGGCGAGACGGTGAAATTGTCCTCGTTCGGCTCCTTCATGGTGCGCAAGAAGGGTCAGCGTATCGGCCGTAATCCGAAGACCGGCACCGAGGTGCCGATCTCGCCGCGCCGCGTGATGGTGTTCAAGCCGTCGGCGATCCTGAAGCAGCGGATCAACGCCCAGCACCGCACCAACGGCGACGCCAGCAAGGCTCAACCCGAGGCGTAACCGCCTTTCGGAAAGGATTGGCATTTGGACAAGGCGCCGGATGCGTTCCGAACCATCAGCGAAGTAGCGCAGGAACTCGACATTCCGCAGCACGTGCTGCGGTTCTGGGAGACGCGGTTCTCCCAGATCAAGCCGATGAAGCGCAGCGGCGGCCGCCGCTACTACCGCCCCGACGACGTCGACCTGCTCAAGGGCATCCGCCGCCTGCTCTACGGGGAGGGCTACACCATCCGCGGGGTGCAGCGGATCCTGAAAGAGCACGGCGTCAAATCGGTGCAGGGCCTCGCCGACAGCGCCGCCGCGGTCTCGTTCGGGGCCATCGAGGACGCCATCGGCGCGAGCTTGATGGAGCCCGACGACGAGGCGCCGATCAAGGGCGTCACCGACAGCGACGATGACGATTACCAGGGCGACGAAGAGGAGGGCATCGACTTCCGCTTCGCCGAGATCGACGACGAGGACATCCTCACCACCTTCCGCAAGGGCGGCACTGCCGCCGCGCCGGCCGGCCCCAGCGCGCTGGACCGGGAGCGGCTAGGGCGGGCGCTCGCCGACCTCGTTGCCTGCCGTGAGATGCTGGATCAGGCGCTGAAGGACGGGTAGGGCCGCTCGGCCGGCTTTGCGGGCAGTTCCGGGAATTTGAGCCGACACCAATTTGTGCGGGCGCCTTGCACAAAGCGGCGATCCTAGCTAATGGAACGGCATTCGGAGCGTGGCGCAGCCCGGTTAGCGCACTAGTCTGGGAGACTAGGGGTCGGAGGTTCAAATCCTCTCGCTCCGACCATTTTTCTCAACTCATCTGTCGGGCGGATTGACCGTCGGCGTGGAGCCTGCTCCCGGCCGTCACGGATGCGTGGCGACAAGTAATGGGTGGCCCCTTCGGTGGTCGGGAAACAATAACGCCGAAAACAACCCCATGCACAGTAGCGATCTCATTGGAGAATAACGGTTTTCCGAAGCGGTTTGACAGCGGTGGAGAAGAGGCTGCTGAGGCACTTAAGTAGAGGATCGGGGGTGATCGCATTTGCACCATTCGGCGCTGCCGTCGGCCCGCAGAGTAAATGGTATACTGACGAGAACAATGGCGCAGTAGCGTCGGAGTTCTTTTGATTGCAGGCAATTTCGCTTCGACGCCGGTTGTATGTTCACAACACCTCTGCACGAATCTGAGCCACGCCACGATCCGTAATCCCCAAGCTGCGCGCAGCAGCCAGCGAAAGGTCGAGGACGCGACTGCGGACGAACGGACCGCGGTCATTGACTGTCACGATGACGCTTCGGCTGCCGTGAGTGACGCGCAACTTGGTGCCGAAGGGCAGGTGGCGGTGCGCCGCTGTTAGCCGATTACGATCAAACGATGAACCGCTTGCTGTCTTGCCTTTGGGATAAGAATAGTAGGAGGCTTTGCCGGAAATGACTCGATGAGAAGATTGGGCTCCTAAACTATCTTTCGAGGGCTCTTCCGGAGTCAGAGGTTGCGCTTGCTGTGGGGTCGAAGGTTGCGATTGCGTTTCATCCTTCTTTGTCTGGTCGAGCCCTTCAGGAGCTGGCTCCGCGTGAGCTTTTGGAATGATGGACCACCTATCATCGAAGCTTTGCGCGACAGCAGGAGTCGAGCAGATCGTCATCCAAGCTGGGATTGTCGCAATCGCGATCATTCTACAAAGAACTTGCATGGTCGGCCTCACGCATAAAACTGATGGACAATGCAAACTCATCGGCCTGTGTTCCTGCACCCGCATTCTCGTGCAGACAAAGGTGAATGCATACCGCTGGTTCGATGCCTAGTTCCGAGAGTACTAAGGGCAGCGCAGCAAGCACTTGTTTCGCTGCGGCGCATCACGCCGTAGATCTGCAACCCAAAGACACGAAATTGCCGCGTGCAGCAGCCGCTACTTGGCTTCTACTTCGATAGTACAGTCCTTCGATCTCCAAACTGCTCGGGCTTCGCAATTTGTGTTAGCTGCCACAACGCCCAGTCAGACAAGGTAGAGACCCAACCTTCGGGGCTTGTCGATGCTCTCGCAATGAGCGCTCGCAATATCGACTGCTAAGCGGTTGCTCGCAAATACCCCACCACCATCCGCGTCGTCTCGTCCGCCAGCGTCCTCACCATTTTCTCTGGCAGCATCTCGGCCTGGTTCAGCACTGTGTTGTGTGCGACCGCTTCGATCGCGCTGACGCAGATGAACGTCGCAAGGCCCGGAGCGATCTTGCGCATCTCCTTGCGGTGGCTTTCGAGATAGGCGCGCACGAGAACGTGGACAATCGCGGTTGAAGGCTTCGAGGTCCCTCAGCTGGCCGGTGCGTGGGATCTGCTCGGCGAGGACGCGGTGCAGGTCCGGGTCGATACGGTGGCTTCGATTGCCTCATGCATGGAACTACCATTTAGCTCCTTGCGAAATGCTCCGGCACATTTGGCGCGCGGGCCGCAGCGATGTTTCGCTGCGGCCATCCTCGTCAAGGCTCGGGTCAATCGGCGACCCTCTCAACTCTCATTGCGCACGTGACTTCTTCGTCGAAGTCGGCGGCTTTGCTGCGCCGCCGCTGCTCGGATTGTCATAGTGTGCCGAGTTACGTCCCCCTCCCGGCTTGCCATCCATTTTGCCCGCGGATACTGGCGATGTCATGAAACCCGCGGCGACTACAACACATCCGAAGGCAAGGATCGTAAACAGGGCAACAGCTCTTACTATTGACATTGATTTCTCCGATCCAAAATATCGCCACGACAAACGTGGCTTCGGCAGCCTACTCCAGGCCTATTACACTGGCGAGCGTATCTTGAGCCGGATCGATTACGTTCGTAGCCAGAGCGTGCGAGGACTCAGCCGTCGGCCTGCTGCGATTGGTTGTTGCTGACCGCAGCGGTCGCTTTTGCCAGTCACGGTCAGCATCTCGCTGACTTTCCCACGTAGCAAACTCGTTTGAATTCTTCGTAGGAGCTCGGCGCTAACAGTTCGTGCGGTGTGCGCCTCCGGGGCGTTTCCTCGACGTCGTAGTTCTACGGGCCTAGGCGTGGCCCTTGATCTCGTAGTGACCAGGCACGCATTTGTAGCGCTCGAGGCGCCAGTTGGCGCGATAGATGGGATGCTCGCCCATCCATTTCGCGAGCGGGGCCTGTGCGCCGATCGCGCATTGCATCATCGACATCTCGGGCGTCATGTTGCTGTCGGTCACGATTTCCTCGACGCAACTGCTTGAGCTGGCTGCGCTTAGCCGGCAGAGCACGGCAACGACGGTCACGAACATTCCTGTCACCTCATCGGTTATTTCTGACCACGAAGAGGATGCAAGCGGAGTGCCAGAGCCTGTGAATCGCAAGAAATACGCTGGCCTGGGCCGGACTTGCCCCAGCGTATGGAATCGATTTGACGATTC
Source organism: Bradyrhizobium sp. 159 (assembly GCF_023073795.1). Taxonomy (NCBI): domain Bacteria; kingdom Pseudomonadati; phylum Pseudomonadota; class Alphaproteobacteria; order Hyphomicrobiales; family Nitrobacteraceae; genus Bradyrhizobium; species Bradyrhizobium sp. 159. The sequence continues at coordinate 210,967 of NZ_JADPKE010000090.1, forward strand.
GGATTGTAAAAAAATTCCCGCTAACACGAAGCCGGACAAATACGGGGTCAGCCTCAGCGACGGGCGGATTGTGGGCTATCGCATACGGTTTTGAGCAGTCTTGCGCGTCGTCCTTGAGACGACCACTTCACGCGGTCTGCTCAGGATGAGGCTAACGGCATTGGTGCTCGCTCAAGCTGCTGCCGCGCACCGCTCCTCATCTCGACCGCGGTGACCTCGACGAGGCTGCCGATGCCTTCATGTGAATAGTCCGCGGCCCGAAATCACCGGCGTCGAATGATCGCGCCGATGCGCTTTTACCTGCCGAGCGACGCTGCTACATTTTACGCGGCGCCCCGCAGCGCGGGCAGCTCTGAAGAAACATACCGACAAGGGGAGGGACCGAAGTCCCATGAAGGATTTTGCAGGAAAGATCGCAGTCATCACCGGCGGAGGCACGGGAATGGGGCGCGAGCTCGCACGGCAGCTCGTGGCCGAGGGCTGCAACGTTGCGATGTGCGACGTCTCGGAAGCCGCGATGGCCGAGACCAAGCGGCTCTGCGAGGTCGAGAAGCTGCCGCAAGGCCTGCGCGTCACGACGCATGTCGCCGATGTCGCGATCGAGGACCATCTGAAGCGTTTTCGCGACGAGCTCGCCGAGCAGCAGAAGACGGACAGGATCCATTTGTTGTTCAACAATGCCCGCATCGGCGGCGGCGGCAGTCTGTTCACCAACACGCGCGAGCAGTGGGAGCGCACGTTCAACATCTGCTGGGGCGGCGTCTATCTCGGCGTGCGCACCTTCCTGCCGATGCTGGTCGCCGCGGACGAGGCGCACATCGTCAACACCGCGAGCGTCAACGGCTTCTGGGCCTCGATCGGCATGAACCAGGCGCACACCGCCTACAGCTCGGCGAAGTTCGCGGTGAAGGGATTTACCGAAGCGCTGATCAACGACCTCCGCCTGCACGCGCCGCACGTCAAATGCTCGGTGGTGATGCCCGGTCACATCGGCACCTCGATCGTCTCCAATTCGCGCAAGGTGCAGAGCAGTGACGGCTCGGACCGGCTCAATGCCGACGAGGTCGCGCTGACCCGCAAGCGCATGATCGCGGCCGGCGTGCCAGATGCCGACAAAATGACTGAGGAGGACATCCAGGCGGCGTTTGCCGAGCGCGCCCGCAGCTTCCTGGAGGATGCGCCGACGACGGCGGCCGAGGCCGCGAAGACCATTCTCGACGGGGTCAAGGCGGAGCGATGGCGCATTCTCGTCGGCGAGGACGCCAAGCGCCTGGACGAGCGCGTGCGCGCCGCGCCGGAGCAGGCCTACGACCGCGCCTTCTTCGAAAGTTTTACGCAGGAGGTCGGCTGGCGGCTCGGTTGAGACCGCCTGTGAGCGGGGTGCCAATGTGGGTATGATGATCGTCATGGCAAGAGGTGCTCAGGCAATTTTGTGTGCCACCTCTTGCCAATGTGACGTCCGCATCATGACCGATCGGTATGTCACGCATGCGACACGACAATGTTCAAGCGATGGTGATCTCGAACGGCTTTCATTTTGGTCGCGGCTGCTTGGTTGGGGACCTGAAATAGTTTAGTCAACCAGGCGTAACGCGACGATAGAGCGTAGCTCCCGATGATGCCCGCATGCCTCTCCGACGACTGGACCCTCTGCCCGGAGCGAGAGGACATCTCCGCTGAATTCACGCGGCTGCTCACCGCCGCCCAGGAGGGCGGCGCCACCATCGCCGAATGCCTGATGATCGCGCGGCAGCTGAAGCGGGGCGACGGCCGCTCCTGGCACCGCGAGTGGAAGAAGCTGGCGCAAGCCAATCGGCAGCGCGCCGAGGCTGCCTCCGCAGAAGGCCACATGGCGAGCGCACGGCGCAACTGGCTGCGCGCCATGAACTACTATGGCGCGGCGGCGATGCCGCTCGAGCAGGACGACGAGCGCCGCTGGGTCGCTGTGCTCGCAATGCAGGAATGCGCACGCAGCTACCTTTCGGCGCGCAGCCCGGTCGGCGAAGTCGTGACCGTGCCTTGGCTCGACGGACATGCGCTGCAGGGCTACTTCCTCCCTGCGCCGACGGGAAGCGGGCGGGCTCCGACCGTGATCTGCATCGGCGAACCCGGCCACCGCAAGGAGGAATTTCTCTTCAAGCTCGTGCCACATGCGTGCGAGCGTGGATTCTCGGTGCTGGCGCTGGACCTGTTCGGCGATCAGCGCGACGATTATATCGATGTGCTGTTGCGGCGCCGGGATCTCGAGAGCGCGATACCGTGCGTCATGGACTATCTGGAGACGCGCAGTGACGTCGATTTCGCGCGCGTTGCAATCGTCGCGGATGGCTGGGGCTCTTCGTTCGTGGCGCGCGCGGTGTTGCAGGAGCCGCGGCTTGCCGCCGCCGTCTGCGACGGCGGCCTGTGGGACCTGCACGAGCGGGCCTTCTTCGCCAGCCGATTCGCACTGAGCGACGTCAGCATCGTGCCGGTGCCGCATGCGCCGCTGATGGCTTCCAGCATCGACTGCCCTGTGTTGATCACGCTCGGCGAGGATGGCTGGCTCAAGGCCGACCGGGCGCGTCAGATCGTCCAGAGCTCCCGTATTGGCAGCTCGTCGGATGTCATGTTGAAGGTGTTCACTGCGGCCGAGACTGGCGCGGCGCAGGCCCATGCGGACAATCCGAGCCTTGCCAACGAATACATCTTCGACTGGCTCGAATCGCGGCTCGGCGCAACCGGCCAGATATGATCTAAAGCGCGCGTCAGAAATCGAGTGTGAGGCGGACGCAGGCCTTCTCGAGGCGGGACTTCAGCATTGCGAGCTTGGCGGTGAATTCGGTGAGCTCTTGCTCGTCGAACTCCTGGAAGACGAATTCCTTGATGGTCTTGTACTGCTCGTTGAGGCTCGCCAGGTGCTTCTGTGTCTTCTCGGTCAGGGACAGCCGGACCACCCTGGCGTCGGTCGGCGAGGGCCGACGGCGCAACAGGCCCTTTTTCTCGAGCAGCTTGGACTGGGTGGTGACGAACGACGGATCGACGTGGAGAAGCTTGGAGACGACGTTGACCGGAATGCCGTCGTCCTTATCGAGGTCGGAGATGGCCATCAGGATCAGCCATTGCGGGCCGCTGATGCCGAGCGTCCTCGCCCAGAACTGACGCAGCTCCTCCAGATACATGTTGATCGAAGAGATCTCCCAGGTGAAGCGCCTGATGATATCCAGATTGCCGACGGAGCGCAGGCGTGAACCCTCTTTCCTCGTTGCGGACACAGCGTCACTCCCGGTGAACTGATTCTTCAGGCCAGTGTTCGTAGCAGGCCATAGTCCACGCAAGCCTGTCCTGACGCAAGTGCAGAGCAGGGTAATTTTGTCACTAAAACTACAAAGATGATCAGCTCAGTTGATTGCTCCTTGAGCCGTCGGTGTTGCGCGCCGGGCACAGGTTCAGCAAAACCAAAAAGCTGATCTAATAAACTATTTTGATTACCGAACGACGCAGGCATATTGATCCATGACGGTGGGGGGTTCTCGATCGTCCCGTTGCAGGTGGTTCGCTCACGTCCCTCGCTCGAAGCGGGTGTGTCCGAAAGCGCAAAGCGGCCGAGCGGATTTGAGAGACGGAGATCTGGGGGGCCATACGGTCTGGTCTCCGTAAAATGAGCAACTTGGAGGTTTTAAATGAAACTGGTGAAGAGCCTTTTGCTCGGCACTGCGGCGGGTCTGATCGCCGTCGGTGGAGCCCAGGCGGCCGATCTTCCGGTCAAGGCCAAGGCGGTCGAATACGTCAAGATCTGCACGCTCTATGGTGCGGGTTTCTACTACATCCCAGGGACCGACACCTGCATCAAGCTGGGCGGTTATCTGCGTGCTGAAGTCGCCCTCAACGCGGGCGGCAATTACAGCGCCCAGTACAACGGCGTCTTCGCGGCGAACAACCGCTTGACGAACTACTACTCGATGCGCGCTCGTGAAGATCTCAACATCGACACGCGCACCGCGACCGAGTACGGCGTGGTCCGCACCTATTTCGACGCGGTCTTCACCTGGACGACCGGCAATTATGTCGGCACCGGTTCGGGCACGGGCGCCACCCAGTACAGCGGCACCCTCGGCCTCAACGCTGCGGGCACGGGCCTCGTCGGCTCCTCCAGCGGCAACGTCAACGGCACCGACGGCGGCATCTCGGGCGGCGCGCTCGGCGTCTACTATGCCTTCATCCAGTTCGCCGGCTTCACGATGGGTAAGGCGGTATCGCAGTTCGACGCGCCCTGGGTCAACTATCCCGGCAACAACTTCGACCAGTTGGTCGGCGGCAGCGGCTCGACCAACGGCGTCGCCCAGTTCACCTACACGGCCGATTTCGGCCAGGGCGTGACGGCGACGATCTCGGCGCAGGACCAGACTCAGTTCTTCACGACCAACCTCTGGAACACGGCGGGCATGAGCACCACCGGCGTCCTCGGCGGCGCCTACGGCTCGAACGACATCGGCGGCACCCGATCTCCCGACCTCGTCGGTATGGTCCGCGTCGACCAGGCCTGGGGTATGTTCCAGGCGTCGGTCGCCGCACACGACAACCACGTCGGCTATTACGGCGCCACTGAAGTCACCGGTCATCCGGAAGACAAGTGGGGCTGGGCCGTCCAGCTCGCTCTGTCGATCAAGAACATTCCGACCGGCGCCGGCGACGTGATCAATCTGTCCGGCGTCTACACCGAGGGCGCGAGCCGCTACAACTTCCAGTCGCTGGCAGCGACCAGCTACTCGATGTTCGGCAGCTCGAACGCCGCTTATCAGAGCATCGGCTTCGCCGGCGTGTCTGACGCGGTGTTCGGCCCGGGCGGCAACCTCGAGCTGACCAAGACCTACGGCTTCCGGGGTGCCTACACCCACAACTGGAGCCCGTACTGGAACACGGCACTCTATGGTGCGTGGGCTGCGGTCAACTACAACGGCACCGCCAAGGGCCTGATCTGCGGCAGCGCGGCGTTCGCCACCCTGACCGGTACCTGCAACCCGGACTTCAACATTGGCCAGGTCGGCGTCATCACGCGCTGGACGCCGGTGAAGAACCTGACGTTCTCGGCTGACTTCACCTACAGCCATCTCGACCAGAAGTACTCGGGCGCGATCACGACCGGAGCACTGACGACTGTCGCCAAGCCGGCGGCCACCTACGAGCTGAAGGACCAGGACACCTACAGCCTGCTGCTGCGCGCACAGCGCAACTGGTAAGCTCGGTCTTCGAAGATGAAGCAGCCCCGGCGGGAAACCGCCGGGGCTTTTTTACAAGGAGGCGGTTCGGAATCGGCAGCCTCCCACGCAGTCGATGAAGACGTGCTATGCGATTCAATCGCCTCAGATTTATTTACTTACCTGAGTTACTAAGCTATATAGCTCTCAGCCGATTACGAAAGTTGCGGCTCTTGGCTTCACGCTAAGCCTCCAGAAACCTCCGGTGATGCCCCACCGGAGGTTTTTCGTTGTGGGAGTGCCTGTTTCAGCCGCGGATAGCGCGGGTGCGTGAGTTCGGCCGGTAGGCGAGGCGGCTGTGGCCGCCGCAGTAGGATTGGCCCTCCGGCGCAGCATTGCCGCAGAAGCAGAAATCGTCTTCGCCCGGCGTCGAGATCGGCCAGCGGCAGCGATTCTCAGACAGCTCCAGCAGCGAGCAGCGGTTGCCGTCGTCGATCGGCTCTGCAACCACGGGCATGCCGGTCTCGCCGTAGATCGTGGCGAGCATCTCGTATTGCAGCCGCGGGACGGCCCTCGACGCGCGCGCCGGCGCAAAGCCCCTGTCGTGAACCTTGCGGTCATCGACCGTCCGGCCCCGCGTCAGATTCAATCGGGACAGCTTGCCGATCACGGCGTTGCGGCTGACGCCGATGTCGGCGGCGATCTCTCGGCAGGAGAGGCCGGCGTCGAAGTGCCGCTTCAAGAGTTCAATGCGTTCGTCGGTCCAAGTCGGTGAAGCGGTCTGAGAAGGAGTCGGGGAAAGAGCAGGCATGTGTAACGGTCCCAGGTTGCAGATGTCGGCCATCCGCCTCTCGAGATCGGTCCGCCTCACGTCAGGCGCGCGCTCACGTCCTGCCATTGTCGCGGATCGACAAAAGCCCGTCCTTGATGGCGAGACGGATGCCTTCCTCGATCAATGTCCGCGCAACGCCGGGAACGCTCGTGCCGTGGGTGCCCTGTCTCACCAGTTTCTCCAGATAGGTGATGGTCGAGAGCGCCAAGGTTACGGGAATGCGGTCAGTCTCGGCTTTTTCGGTGGCCATGGCCCGAACGCTAGCCTCTTACTCGGGTACATAAAAGTAACGATTAAGACTCTATTTAGGTTCGGGGGTGCAAGTCAAATCCGGGCCAGACCGGTATGTCAGCCCGTTGGAATCGCTGGAGAAGTTCGGGCATGGCGCGGCACGTCGCCCGAAAGCCGGGCGGCGGCGTGGCGTCACCACATCAGGAGAGGCGCGCCGGCTCAGCCGTGCACGATCGCCTTTTCGATCATGCAATGGATACCCTTGGCGCCGTTAACGGTCTGCGTCACCCGCAGATCGGCGGCCAGGCTGCACAGCGTGTAGGCGTCCTCACGCGACAAGTTTCGCGTCTCGCCGAGCAGCGCGATCATGTCGCGCAGCGCGCGCACCACGCACTGGTCGAGGTCGGGGTCCATCGCCATGGTCATGTAGTGCGTCGCCGTCTCGGCGCGGGGATAGTCGAACTTGAGATCCTTGCGCAATGTCAGGCGGAAGCGGCCCCGGAGTGCAGTCTCGATCGCGGTGACGCAGACCTCGCCGTCGCCTTGCACGCCGTGCCCGTCGCCGCAGGAGAACAGCGCGCCCGGCACGAACACCGGCAAATAAAGTGTTGCGCCCGCGCCGAGCTCCTTGTTGTCGAGATTGCCGCCCATCGCGCGGGGGACCAGCGAGGAGATGCGGCCCCAGGCCGGCGGCGGCGACACGCCCATCACGCCGAAGAACGGTTTGAGCGGCAGGTCCAGACCCCATGGCATGCGGCCGGTCATCCGCGTTCGGTCGAGCGGGATGTTCAGGATACGCGTCGCGTGGAAATCGTCGGGCAGGGTGCCGGACAGCGGCTTGATCATGTTCCAGCCCCAATCCTGCCGGAGCTCGACGTCGAGGATCTCGACCGCGAGCACATCGCCGGGCTCGGCGCCTTCGACCGCGATCGGACCGGTGAGGATGTGGCCGGGCAGCATGCGCTCGTTCCTGGCGTGAACCTCCAACATCTCCGGCGGAATGTGAAACTGATTGCGGTCGGGCAGCATGTCCGGACCGCCGCTGATGGTGTCGATCGTCACCTCGTCGCCGCTGGCGATGGTGAGGACAGGCCTGAGCGCGGCTTCGAAGAAGCCCCAATGGCAGGTTTCGGGGCTGGAATGCAGGTGATGATGGGTCATTTGCCGGGTCCGGTTGGTTTCATCGGCCGCGGGCTTGACCCGGCGATCGATCCTCTTTCAAGAAGATTTCTGAAGAAGGCCGGGCCGGTCAAGCCCGCGCATGACGGGCACGATCATTCCAGCGAGGCTCTCCTGTTTTTCGCTCTTTCCAAGACCCTTGGTGTCGCGCTGCTGCCGATCAATCTCCTGGTCGAGCTTGGGATCGTGTCTGTCGTGCTGATGGCGACGCGCTTTGCCGCGTTCGGCCGCAAGCTTGCCGCAGTCACGCTGGTTCTGCTGGCGCTCGCAGCGTTCTCGCCGCTCGGCAATCTCTTGCTCTATCCGCTGGAGTCGCGCTTTGCGCCCTGGGATCCGTCGCGCGGTGCGCCCGACGGCATCATCGTGCTCGGCGGCTCCGTCGACACCGATCTGTCGGCGGCTCATCGCACGCCGGTGGTCGCGCACGCGGCCGATCGTCTGTTTGCGCCGGCCGAGCTCGCGCGCCGCTATCCCAATGCGCGTATCGTCTTCACCGGAGGCACGTCGAACCTGGTCTCGACCGTCGCGAGGGAAGCTGATTACTCCGCGCCAGTCCTGGAGAATGTCGGCATAGCGAAGCAACGCCTGATCCTCGAGCGGGACTCCCGCAACACCTGGGAGAATGCCATCTTCACGAAGCAATTGGTGTCGCCGAAGCCGGGCGAGCGCTGGCTTCTGGTGACGTCGGCCTTTCACATGCCGCGCTCGATGGGGATCTTTCGCAAGGCCGGATTTGACGTCGAAGCCTACCCGGTGGACTGGCGAATGGGCGGGCGTGACGATCTCTTTTCCTTCACCAATATGGGTGCGGACGGGCTTGGCCGAACCGACGTCGCCGTGCGCGAGTGGATCGGCCTCGTGGCCTACCGCCTGATGGGCAGGACCGGCGAGTTGCTTCCGGGGCCCACCAAGGACTAGAACGAGAGCCGCAAACAACAACAGGCGGCGCGCGATCGCCGGACCGGAGGACGCCATGCAACAGCAGAGCGCGGATAGGATCGACCTTGCTGCACTCGTCGCCGATCTCAACAGCCTGCTCCGGCTGAAGACGACGGTGATCGGCATGAAACTGTTCGCGCGCGCCGCGGACATGGAGGCGATCCCAAAAATCCGGCGGCCGAACGCGATCCACACCACCGACCAGATCGTCAGCATGGCCGCGCGTCTGGGATGGACCGTCGGCATCACCGCCGACGATCTCGTGGGTGCGCAATGCCGCGCCGTGATCGGTCTTGCGCCGCAGGATGATAAATGGCTCGCGGGCGACAGTTACGTCGGGGTGTGGCACGGCACGGCGGAAGATGCACGCAAGCGCCAGGAAGCGCTCGATGTGGTGCCGTTCGGGCAATATCAGGCGCTCGCCGTCAGCCCGCTCGCGAGCGGCAGGCTCGATCCGCCCGACATTTGCCTCGTTTACGCGACGCCCGGGCAGATGATCATCCTGATCAACGGGCTGCAATATACCGGCTACAGGAAGTTCGAATGGGGCGTGGTCGGGGAGACCGCCTGCGCGGATTCCTGGGGGCGGGCGCTCAAGACCGGCGAGCCCAGCCTGTCCTTGCCATGCTATGCCGAACGGCGCTATGGCGGCGTGCCGGACGAGGAGATGCTGATGGCCTTGAAGCCCTCGCACCTCGCCAAGGCAATCGAGGGCATGAAGGCGCTGGCTAAGAATGGCCTGCGCTATCCGATTCCGCCCTATGGCATTCAAAGCGACGTCCGTGCCGGCATGGGCGTGAGCTACGCGAAAAAGTAAAGGCCGATTATGAGCTCTGCGAAATTCGACATCGTCGTCTACGGCGCGACCGGTTTCACCGGCCAACTCGTCGCCGAATATCTGTCGGCGCATTACAAGGACGGCAAGGCGCTGACATGGGCGCTGGCCGGCCGCAGCCTCGACAAGCTGAGATCGGTGCGCGAAGCGATCGGCGCACACGCCGAGACGCCATTGATCGTGGCCGACGCGTCGGATGCGGCTTCGCTGAAGGCGATGGTGGCGCAGACCAGATCGGTGATCACGACGGTCGGACCGTATCAGTTCTACGGCGAGGAACTGCTCGCGGCCTGCGTCGCTGCGGGCGTGGATTATTTCGATCTCTGCGGCGAGCCGGTCTGGATGCGGAAGATGATCGACAAATACGAGGCCGCGGCCAAGGCAAGCGGCGCGCGCATCGTGTTTTCCTGCGGCTATGATTCCGTGCCGTTCGAGCTTGGCACTTTCTTCGTGCAGGAAGAGGCCAAGCGCGTGTTCGGCGCGCCGGCGCCGCGCGTCAAGGGCCGCGTGCGCGACATGCGTGGTACGCTGTCAGGCGGCACCGCGGCGAGTGCAAAAGCGACCTTCGATGCGGTTGCCAAGGACCTCAGCCTTGTCGCGATCCTGAACGATCCGTTTGCGTTGACGCCCGGCTTCACCGGCCCGAAGCAGCCGAAGGGCAACAAGCCCTTCGTCGAGGAGGACCTGCAATCCTGGGCGGCCCCGTTCGCGATGGCGCTGATCAACACGCGCAACGTTCACCGCTCCAACATGCTGATGGGCTTTCCCTACGGCAAGGATTTCGTCTACGACGAGATGGTGCTGACCGGTCCGGGCGAGATGGGCGAGGCCAACGCGAAGCGCGTGATGGCGGCAAACGCCGGCAAGACCGGCCCCGGCGCACCGAAGCCGGGCGAGGGACCTTCGAAGGAAGAGCGCGAGAACGGCCTCTTCGATCTGCTGTATGTTGCGATCGCGCCCGACGGCCGCCAGGTGCGCGCCGGCGTCACCGGTGACCGCGATCCCGGCTACGGCTCGACCTCGAGGATGATCTCCGAATGCGCGATCTGCCTGCTGCGCGATGCGGCTGACGTTCCGGCCGGCTTCTGGACACCGGGTGCAGCGATGCAGCACAAGCTGATCAAGCGGCTGCGTGACAATGCGGGGCTGACGTTCGAGGTGGAGACGTAGCTCCTCGCCTCTCGTCGCAAGCTGCGGGGCAATCGCATATGGCGCTTTGCGCGCCCTGAGCGCGCGCCTCGTCCTTCGAGACGCCCGCTTCGCGGTCTCCTCAGGATGAGGCTAAGCAGCATCGGTGCTCGTTGAAATGAGTGCCGCGTACCCGGTCGTCATCCTGAGGGCCCGCCAAATCACACCGCCCGCGCGTCGTAGGCGTACATGAAATCCATGCCCTTGGCGCCGAGTGGCAGGAGCCACTTCAGCATCTGATTGCGAACCCACGCACCGGTGGCGCTAAACTCGCGCTTGCTGTTGCCATTGCGGCGCGCCATGGCGACGATCTTTTCGGTGCGCGGGCGGCGCGCGGCCTCGAAGGTCTGGAACGTGGCGCTGAGCTCCTGCCCCTCCTGCATCAGCCGCGCGAGCCGCATCGCATCCTCCAGCGCCAGCGAAGCGCCTTGGCCGGCATGGGGGCTGGTCGCATGCGCCGCATCGCCGATTAGCAGCGAGCGCTTGCGCGACCAGGTCGGCAAGGTCGCGACGTCGAGCGTGTCGGTGACGACGATGTTCTCGGCCGCTTCGATGATGTCGGAAATCGGATCGTGCCAGCCGCGATGAAAGCCGCGCAGATGCTGCTTCATCGTCGCGTGGTCGAGCGCGCGAAACATCACCGCGTCCATGCCGTGCGCCGGCTGCGTGCTCCACCACATCACGCCGTCGTCCGGTTCGGGGCTGCAATAGCCGTAGCCGAAGAAGCCACTCTGTCCGAACGTCGTCTCGACGTGGCGGCCGATCGGCCTGCCGTCGAGCACCGCGTGCGGCACGAAGCCGCCGAAGCCGATCAGTCCGGTGTTGAACGGCTGCGGCCCATCCGGCACCACCTGGCGGCGCGCCACCGAGTGAACGCCGTCGGCGCCTATCAGGAAGTCGCCCTCGGCCGTGGTGCCGTCGGCGAAGTAGGCGATGATCGGCTGGTCGCCGCGGTCCTCGATCTTGATCAGGCGCTTCTCGAAGTAGAGTGAGACGCAGGCACACCAGGCCTTGTCGATCAGGATTTCGTTCAGCGTGGCGCGGGAGATGTTGACGGCCGGCTGGCCGAAGCGCCGCTCCATGTCGCGGTTGATCGAGCCGAGCCGCTCGCCGTCCTGCGAATAGAAGTCGAAGGCCTCCGCGACCGAGCCGCGGCTGATCAACTCTTTCGCAAGGCCGATCTCGTCCATGACATGCATGCCGTTCGGTGCGATCTGAAGGCCGCCGCCAATGCCCTTCGAATAGGGCCAGGCCTCATAGATCGCCGACTCGATGCCGGCCCGGCGAAGCAGGATCGCAGCGACGGGCCCGGCGATGCCGGCGCCGATGATCAGGGCCTTGCGGGGACGATAGGACATGGCTTGCTCCCGACGTTTCCGCGGTGCTAGGAGAAATTACGGCTAGCTAAATCTCTTAGTAGCTAAGATGTATACCGACTAAGTGATGAGGCGGATCTTGTCAAGGACGAAGGCGCGCGATGCGCTGTTGCAGGAGCTCGAGGAGGCGATGCGCAGGTCGTCCGCGCAGGGCGTGCTCTACGGCCAGACCGTTGCGAACGTTGCCGGAATTGCCAATTCCGACCTTGAATGCATGGACATCCTGTATCTCGAAGGCCGTGTCACTGCGGGCCGGCTGGCCGAGGTCACGGGGCTCACGACCGGCGCCATCACCGGCGTGGTCGACCGGCTCGAAAAGGCTGGCTTGGTGCGCCGTGAACGCGACGAGACCGATCGCCGGAAGGTTTTCATCGCGGTCGTGCCGGACGCGGCGATGAAGATCGGTCAGTTCTACGTACCGATGCAGCAGGCGATGGAGAAGGTGTTCGGCGGCTATTCAGACGAGGAACTGCGTCTGCTGCTGCGCTTCGCCAATGAGGGCTACAAGGCCGTGCTCGCAGCCACGGAGGCGCTCAAGGGCCTGCTCGAGACCCCGCCGGAGAAGCGTCCCGCTCTCAAGCTGAAGAAGCTTCGTCGTCAGCCTTGATTTTGTAGACCTGTGCGGCCGCGATCATGCCCCACATCGCGCCCAGCATCATCCAGAAGTGCCGCCAGTGGTCGGTGTCGATCACAAAATTTTCGCCGATAGTGCCGATGAAGGCAGAGAACACCGCGAGATAGGCGCGCTGCCAGGGCACGCGGACGAAGATGTGGCGGAAGCCCATGATGACGGTGGTGAAGACCAGCGCGGGATAGCACACGCCGGAGAGCCAGCCGCCGGACATGAAGGCGTTGAGATAGGAGTTGTGGGTGTCCTCGGGGAAGAAGCGGTGGAATTGCAGGGGGCCGATGCCGAACGGCAGGTCGAGCGCCATCTCGGCGCCGAGAATGTGGCGGCCGAACCGGCCGAAGCGGCCCTCGTCATAGCTCTGGTCGAAGCTCGCGCGCTGCTTGAACATCTCGGCAATCGAGTCGAATGACAGCAGCACCGCGATCAAGGCCAGTCCCAGCACCGCGGCGACGATCGCCATGACGATGATGCGGGAGCGCTGCGCGTTGGTGCGGCTGGTCAACACCATCAGCGCCAGCATGAAGGCGGAGGTCAACACCAAGCCGCCCCAGGCGGCGCGGGAGAAGGCGAGCAGGATCGCCAGCGACATGAGGCCGAAGCCGATGACATTGCGGAACGCCTTGCCGAGCTTGTCCGAAACCACGCTCTGGAGCGAGAACAGCGCCGGCAGGATGAGGAAGGCGCCGAGCACGTTCGGATCCTTGAACGTGCCGCGCGCGCGTCCGTAGAGCGTGAGGAGATCGTCTCCGCCGGGGATCAGGTGGAAGTAACCGGCGACCGCCAATAACGAGGCCACCATGGCGCCGACCACGAGCCCGCGGCGAAGCATGTCGAGCCGGGCCGCCGTATCCTCCGAGGTGACCATCGCGAAGAACACCACGGTCACCGCCATATACCAGGAGGTCGCGATCCAGCTCGCCACCTCGGACTGATCGAGCAGCGGGATCGCGCTGATGGTGTAGCCGACATTGAGCAGGACCAATATCAGCACCAGCGGCATCAGCGCGAGCTTCAGCCGCAGACCGGTGGCAAAGAAGGTGACAGTCGCGAGCAGCGTCGCGATCTCGTAGGGACTCGGCTCGATGAACACGATCGCGCCCGACGCGCCGACCAGCCATACCAGCGCGCGCTGGAGGGCCAGCACGCCGGGTGCAGCCCGTACGGCTACGTTCACTTCACCGGCTGTCGCCGCATACGCCATCGCACGCTCATACGCTTACGCTACTGGTACGCCACAATACCGCTGTCATCGCCCGGCTTGACCGGGCGATCCAGTACTCCGCGGCGCCTATTGCGGACAACGGTTGGCGCTGCGGAGTACTGGATGCCCCGCCTTCGCGGGGCATGACAGATAAACTCAATTCAATACGCGTTCTCGTTCTTGGTTAGCAGCGAGATCGGCGTCTTCAGGAGAATGTAGAGATCGAACAGCACCGACCAGTTCTCGATGTAATAGAGGTCGAACTCGACGCGTTTCTGGATCTTCTCTTCATTGTCGATTTCGCCGCGCCAGCCGTTGATCTGCGCCCAGCCGGTGATGCCGGGCTTGACGCGGTGGCGCGCGAAGTAGCCGTCGACGGCTTCGTCGAACAGGCGGCTCTGGAGCTTGCCCTGCACCGCATGCGGACGCGGGCCGACCAGCGAGAGGTTGCCCGAGAAGACGACGTTGAAGAGCTGCGGCAACTCGTCGAGGCTGCTCTTGCGGATGAAGCGGCCGACGCGGGTGACACGTGGATCGTTCTTGGTCACGACCTTCGAGGCGGTCGGATCGGCCTGATGGTGGTACATCGAGCGGAATTTGTAGACGTCGATCCGCTCGTTGTTGAAGCCGAAGCGTTTCTGGCGGAACAGCACCGGGCCGGGGCTGTCGAGCTTCACGGCCAACGCCACCAGTCCCATAACCGGCAGCGCGGCGAGCAGCGCGAGACTGCCGACGATGCGGTCGAACAGCCATTTCATCACCAGATCCCAGTCGGTGATCGGCGCCTCGAACACGTCCAGCGTCGGCACTTCGCCGAGATAGGAATAGGAGCGGGGCCGGAAGCGCAGCTTGTTGGTGTGCGCGGAGAGGCGAATGTCGACCGGCAGCACCCAGAGCTTCTTCAGCATCTCCAGGATGCGGGTCTCCGCCGAGATCGGCAGCGCGAACAGCACGAGGTCGACACGAGTGCGGCGAGCGAATTCGACGATATCGTCGACCTTGCCGAGCTTGCGCGCGCCGGCGCAGGTGTCGAGCGCGCGGCTGTCGTTGCGATCGTCGAACACGCCGAGAACGTGGATGTCGGAATCCTCCTGCGCCTTCAGCGCCTGGACCAGTTGCTCACCGTTGCTGTCGGAGCCGACGATGATGGTGCGGCGGTCGAGCCGGCCCTCGCGCGCCCAGCCGCGCACCAGCGAGCGCAGGACGAGACGCTCGGCCATCAGCGCGGCGAGCCCGAGGAAGTAGAAGGCGGCAAGCCACAGCCGCGACACTTCGCTGCCGAATTTGGCGAAGAACGAGATGCCGATGAAGAGCAGGAAGACGAACGACCAGGACGAGATCATCCGCGTCATCTGCCGAAGCTGCCCGCGGAACAACTGCACCTGGTAGATGTCGGCGGCCTGGAAACAGACCACAGCGGCGACCGCCACCGCGATAATCTCCGCAGGATAGACCCAGTTGAACCCACCGGCGAGCGGCATGACATAGCCGGCGTAGAGCGCAATGCCGACGAGGCTGAGCAACGCGAAATCAGCCAGGCGGACGAAGCCGGCGATCACGATGGGCGAATAGGCGCGGGCGACCTTCTGATTGACGACCTCGAGCGCTGCGGGCGAGAGCCGGCGGCGGCGCTCCACAAAGGGTTGGTCAGCAGGCTTCGCCGCGGCGCTGGTCGCGGCATCGAGCATCGAGCGTGCGTTGAGCGGTTCCACGAGCGTCCACGTCCATTCCAAAGCCCGCGGCACGGTTTTGCGCGCCCGGGCATCCCCCGCACTTCGATTATCGAACAAATCGGAAGATTTTCTAAAGCGGGCTTAAGAATGGTTAATGATTGGCAAATGCGTCGCGATAAGCGGCGAGCACGCCGTCGACCATCGCCTGCTGCGAAAAATGCGCCGAGATGCGCGCGCGCAGGGCGGTTGCGCGCTGGGCCGTCCCTTGCGGATCGTCGAGCGAGGCCGCGATCGCCTCGGCCATGGCCTCGGAATTGCTCGGCGCGAACAGGGCGGGGCTCTCCGGCCCGAAGATCTCGGGAATGCCGCCGATGCGGGCCGCGATCATGGGAATGCCGGCAGCACCAGCCTCGATCACGACATAGGGCATGGAATCGCCACGCGAGGGGACGACCAGCAGCCGGCCCTTGGAGAAGCCGTACCGCGCCTTGACGTGCCCGATGAAACGGATCGCGCTGGAGAGGCCGAGCCTCTCGACCTGAGCCTTCAGCGCCGCGGTTTCCTCGCCGTCGCCGCCGAGCGTCAGCGTGACCTTCTTGCCGTTCTCGTGCAGGCGCGCGACGGCATCGACCAGCAGATCCGCGCCCTTGATGTGCCTGAACTCGCCGACATAGGCGAGGTCGGTGGCATCCTCGGCAGTCGCGACGGGCTCGAACTCCTCCGCCGTGACGCCGTTGAAGACGCAATGCACCACGCCCTTGGGCGTGCCGACGATGCGTTGATAGGTGTCGCGGGCAAATGCGCTCTCGAACAGGAACAGGTCGGTCGCGTCCATCAGCGTGCGCTCGAGCCGCGCGTAGAACTCGCCCTTGAATGTGTTGAGGGGATAATGCAGCGAGCCGCCATGCGGGGTGTAGATGCGGATGGTGTCGTCGGAGCGCCGCCGCATTCGGATGAAGGCGCCGGCCTTGGCGCCATGGCCGTGCATGACGTCGGGCCTGAGCGTCGCGATCAGGCGTCGCATGCGAAGCCACACCAGGACGTCGTCAGGTGACGGTTCGCGGCGGATCGCGAGCCGGTGCACGCCGAGCTTCAGTCGCGGCGCGAGTCCGGCAAGCGCCTTGTCGGCACGCTCGCCGCCGGTGAGGCTGTCGGCGAGGATGCCGACATGATGGCCGCGGTCGACCTGGCCATTGGCGACGTCGAGGATGTGGCGGAAGATGCCGCCAACTGGTGCGCGCACGGCGTGCAGGATGCGAAGCGGCCGGTCGGGAGAAGGGGGCATGATCAAAACCAGCGCTCGACGGCAACTGCCGAACAATTTCGCGAAATAATCGAGACGGATTAAGGGCCCTCGTGGTTAACAAACGGTGACGGGCGCGCATGCGTCAGTCGCTGGACGCAGCGATTAACCCAGCGGCAACCTTAATGGAGTGTAGTCGCCCTGGTGGGGTAGCTTGTGGCGTTGCCCCTGCGGGAGTGTTCGATGCGTTTAGCGTTCTGGCGTGCCGGCAAGGACAAGGCGGTGATCGAGCGGGCTGTCTCAAAGTCCAAACCCGAAGCCGCGCCCAAGGTCCAAGCGAAGCCTGCGCCGGTCGTCGCGAAGCAGGCGCAAGTCGAATCCGGCGACATCGACCTGCACGGGCTCGGCGCGGCATTGGCGCGCAAGCGCGGCTGGATCATCGTGCCGACTGTGCTGGTGCTCGTTGCATCGGTTGTTGCCATCAATCTCGTCACACCGCGCTACAAGTCTGAATCGCGGATCCTGATCGATGGCCGCGAGAACGTGTTCCTGCGCCCGAATAGCGATCGCACCGAAGAGCGGCAGGCGCTCGACGCCGAGGCCGTCACCAGCCAGGTGCAGCTCGTGCTGTCGCGCGATCTCGCGCGCGAGATCATCAAGAAGAACAAGCTCGCGGAGCGGCCCGAATTCGATCCGGTGCTGCAAGGCATCTCGCCGCTGAAGTCGCTGGCAGCGCTGGTCGGCATCGCCCGCGATCCGTTCTCGATGACACCGGAAGAGCGCGTGCTGGATGCCTATTACGAGCGCCTCCAGGCTTACGCCGTCGACAAGTCGCGCGTGATCGTGGTCGAATTCCAGTCCGCCGATCCCGAGCTCGCCGCGCGCGTCGCCAACTCTATCGCCGACGTTTATCTCGTGCTCCAGCAGGGTGTACGCCAGGAGCAGGCCAAGAACGCCAGCCAGTGGCTGGCGGGCGAGATCGAGAATTTGCGCAAGAAGGTGTCCGAGGCGGAGGGGCGGGTCGAGGACTTCCGCTCCAAGTCGAGCCTGTTCGTCGGCACCAACAACACCACGCTGTCGAACCAGCAGATGGGCGAGATCAATACCCAGCTCAACAACGCGCGCTCGATCAAGGCCGACGCAGAATCCAAAGCGCGGCTGATCCGCGAAATGCTCCAGAGCGGAAAGCCGATCGAGGCATCGGAGGTGGTGAACTCCGAATTGATGCGGCGGCTCTCGGAGCAGCGGGTGACGCTGCGTGCGCAGCTCGCCGAGCAGTCATCCACGCTGCTCGGCAATCATCCCCGGATCAAGGAGTTGAAGGCGCAGCTTGGCGACCTCGACAATCAGATCCGCGACGAAGCGGCGAAGATTTCGCGTTCGCTCGAAAGCGACGCTCGAATCGCCAGCGGCCGGGTCGACGGTCTGGCGGCGAGCCTCGAGCAGCTCAAGAAGCAGGCGGCATCCACCAACGGCCAGGACGTGCAGCTCCGCGCGCTCGAGCGCGAGGCCAAGGCGCAGCGCGACCTGCTGGAAACCTATCTCGCCAAATATCGCGAGGCCAACACCCGCGAGACCATCGATACCGCCCCGACGGACGGCCGCATCATTTCGCGCGCCATCGTCTCGAATACCCCGGCCTACCCTAAGAAGCTGCCGATCGTGCTGATCGCGACGATTGCGACGCTGCTGCTGTCGTCCGGCGTCGTCGTCACCGGCGAGCTGCTGCGCCAGACTGCGCCGCGGGCTGTGGCTGCGGTCCTACCGTCACGGGCGACGGTGCGCCAAGAACCGGCAGCGGAGCCGGTGGTCGAGCCGAGGGTCGATCCCGTCGTCGGCGAGCCCGGGCCGCTTCAGCCGGCGATGGCCGCTGAGGCCGAGATGACCGAATTCGCCGAGATCGAGCAATTGGCCGAGAGCCTGCGCGCCGCGGGCGCGGCGGCGAAGAAGATTACGGTGCTCGGCACCGCGGCCGGCGACTCGATTACGCTCTCAGCGCTGACGCTCGCCCGGCATCTCGCGCGTGACGCACGCGTCGTCGTGGTCGATCTCGCCGCGTCCTCGCCGACCATTGCCGCGGTGGCCGTCGATGCCTCCGCGCCCGGCCTTGCCGAGCTGATGCAGGGCGAAGCGTCTTTCGCGCAGGTTATCACCCGGGACAAGCTGTCGCGGCTGCATCTGGTCATGGCCGGCCGCCCCGGCTTCGATCGCAGCCTGCTGCAATCACCGCGGGTGACGCTCGCGATCGATGCGCTGCTCCGGGCCTACGACCACGTGCTGCTGGATGCCGGCGGTGCCTCCGACCTGCCGGCCGAGTTGCTGACGGCCGATGCCCGCGCCGTCGTGGTACCGGATGCATCGATGGCACAGGATGCGCGCACGCTGATGTGCGAGCAGCTGAGGGCCGTCGGCTTTAGCGACGTGACGATGCTGAGCAGGCCGGTGCAGCCGTCCAATGCGATGGACGCGCCGCGCGTGGTGGCGGCGTAGGCGAGGGCGCTGCCCCCGGTAATCTACCGATCAGTGCTGCTCTTACCTCCCCCTCCAGGGCAGGGCTATCGCATGTGGCCGAGGAGCTCAAAAAGAAAGGCATCGTTCCACCCGGCGCGCTTGAGCTTGAGGCGCAAGGAGATGGTGGTGTCAGGGTGA
>NZ_JADPKE010000008.1:0-1197 GCF_023073795.1 Bradyrhizobium sp. 159
GCAGGGGAATCGCATGTGAGCGTTCTCTGTAAGGCATTGCGAATTGGGCAGAAATCGATTCTGAAGGTGGCTCCTGAGTTGGAAGGAGCGGCCGATGGATCGATTCTCGGAGTGCTTCGAAGATCTGCCCGACCCGCGGGCGGACAATGCGCTGCATGATCTGACAGAGCTTTTGTTCATTGCGCTGATGGCGACGTTGTGCGGAGCGACGAGTTGCACAGACATGGCGCTGTTTGCACGGCTGAAGGCCTATCTTTGGCAGGACGTGCTGGTGCTCAAGCATGGGCTGCCGAGCCACGACACGTTCAGTCGTGTGTTCCGCATGCTCGATCCAAAGGCGTTCGAGACGGCGTTCCGGCGCTTTATGGAAGCCTTCGCCGAAGGCGCGAAGATCGCACGGCCGCAAGGCGTGATCGCCCTGGATGGCAAGGCGCTGCGGCGTGGCTACGAGCGCGGCAAAAGCCACATGCCGCCGGTCATGGTGACGGCGTGGGCGGCTCAGACACGCATGGCACTGGCCAATGTTCTGGCGCCGAACAACAACGAAGCCGCCGGTGCCTTGCAATTGCTCGAACTTCTGCAACTCAAGGGGTGCATCGTGACGGCCGATGCGCTGCACTGTCATCGCGAAATGGCCAAGCAGATCGTGGCGCGGGGCGGCGATTACGTGCTGGCGGTCAAGGACAACCAACCCGCTCTGCTGGCCGACGCCAAGGCGGCGATTGCTGCAGCGGCGCGCAAGGGCAAGAAGCCGGTTACGACCACCGATGCAGACCATGGGCGCAAGGAAAAGCGCAGTGCGCTTGTCGTGCCGGTCAAGGACATGGAGAAGACGCACAACTTCCCTGGCCTCACAGCCGTCGCGCGGATCCGCAGCAAGCGCGGCAAGGATAAAACCGTCGAGCGCTACTTCCTGATGAGCCAAAATTACAGCCGCACGGAGGTTCTGCGCATCGTTCGCACCCATTGGACCATCGAAAATGGCCTGCACTGGCCGCTCGACGTCATCCTCGACGAGGATCTGGCCCGCAACCGCAAAGACAACGGCCCGGCCAACCTTGCCGTACTCAGAAGACTTGCCCTCAACGTGGCCAGGGCTCACCCTGACACCACCATCTCCTTGCGCCTCAAGCTCAAGCGCGCCGGGTGGAACGATGCCTTTCTTTTTGAGCTCCTCGGCCACATGCGATAGCCCTG